>JAFYBI010000232.1 GCA_017540285.1 Clostridia bacterium
CTTGCGGGTCATCGACGCGCCGCCCGGGACCGTGATGCCGCGCACGCTGCCGCCCGCCTCCACCGCGCCGCGGAAGACGGAGAATTCCGAATCCTTGACGAGGTCGGAGACGTCGCAGAGCTCGAGCCCGAAGCGGGTGTCCGGCTTGTCGGAGCCGAAGCGGTTCATGGCTTCCTTCCACGTCATGCGCTTGAAGGGGATCTCGAGGGGCTGATGCAGGAACTCGTCGAAGAGGGTCTTGAGGAAGCCCTCGTTGACGGCCATGATGTCCTCTTCGTCGGCGAAGGACATTTCCTCGTCGATCTGGGTGAATTCGGGCTGACGGTCGGCGCGCAGGTCCTCGTCGCGGAAGCAGCGGGCGATCTGGAAGTAGCGGTCGAAGCCGGAATACATCAGAAGCTGCTTATAGAGCTGGGGAGACTGCGGGAGGGCGTAGAACTTGCCCTGATGGACGCGGCTCGGGACGAGGTAGTCGCGGGCGCCTTCGGGGGTGGGCTTGATGAGGCAGGGGGTCTCGATGTCGAGGAAGCCCTGCTCGGCAAAATAGTTGCGGGCGATGCGCACGATCTCGCTCCGCGCGATGATGTTGCGCTGGAGGTCGGGACGGCGGAGGTCGAGATAGCGGTGCTTGAGGCGGAGCTCGGCCTTGACGTCGCTCTTTTCGACGATGGCGAACGGCGGGGTCTCGGCGGCCGCGAGGATCTTCAGGGAGGTGACGAAGATCTCGATCTCGCCCGTCGGGAGGTTCGGGTTGATCGCCGCTTCTCCGCGGGAACGGACGACGCCGCGCGCCGCGAGGACGAATTCCGCCCGGATGCCGAAGGCCAGATCGAAGATCGCCCGGTCGGTCGAATCGTCGAAGGCGAGCTGGACGATGCCCGTCCGGTCGCGCAGGTCGATGAAGATGAGGGAGCCGAGGTCGCGCTGTCTCTGGCACCAGCCGGTGACGGCGACTTCACGGCCGATGTCCTTCGCCGTCAGGGTGCCGCAGTAGTCGGTGCGCTTGTCCGCTTTGGTGAATGATTCCATGGTGATTTATCCTTCCTTGCTTGTTAGCTTCTTAAATGATTCATCGGGTCCTTCGGGTCGGAAGCCTCTCGGGATCGGTGCCGATATGATCTTCATACCGCATGATACCACTTCCCTTCAAAACCTGTTTTCACCTGTTTTCAGCCTTATGATTCCTCGCCGAAACGCTGACGGAGCGCTTCGAGGGACTGTGCGTCGCAGACGACGAACGCGCCGTCATCCGCCGGAGCCTTGTCCGTGACGATGACCTTGGCGGAATCGTTGACGAGGCTGTCGATCACGGGACGCATGGCGGCGGGATCCTCGGCGACGACCGTGACCTTCACGCCCGCGCGGACGAGGAGCTCCCAGAGACGCTCGTCGGGGAGGAATCTCCCGTCGATGACGGCGGAGGCGATCCCGACGTTTTCATACATCGCCCGGTTTTCGCTCCAAGAGCGGCCCATGTTGCGCTCGAACTTCTTGACGTAGACCGTCTCGAACTCCTCGGCGGTGATGGAATAGCATTCCATCATGTCGAAGACGTACATGAGGTGGTCGGCGACCTCTTCGATGAAGTGCTCGCGGACGGCGGGGTTCTCCATGATCCCGTACGAGCCCTTCTTCTTGATGATCGAGATCGCCTCGCCGAGCTCGTCCATGCTCCAGAGGAGGGAGAACGGTCCCCCTTCCGGCGTCCGGTCATATATCCAGCCCTTTTCCACGGCCAGATCGTGCTGCATTTTCAGAAAATCCGCAAATTCCATGTCAGCCTCCCGCCCCCGTGAGGAAGTCCGCGATCCCGTCGAGGGAGACCTCGGTCTGTTCGCTCGTCGCCATCTCCTTGATGACGGCGCGGCCCGACGCGATCTCGCTGTCCCCGAGGATCAGCACATACCGCGCGGCGATCTTGTCGGCGTATTTCATCTGCGCCTTAAGGGAACGCCCCATGATGTCGGAATCCGCGTTGATCCCGGCGCGGCGCAGATCCGTGACGATCTCGGCGCCCCGGACGGCGGCTTCCTTCCCCATCGCGGCGATGTAGAGCTCCGGGACCGCGAGCGGGGGGACCTCCACGCCGTTCTGCTTCATCGCCAGGATCAGGCGGGTGATGCCCATGCCGAAGCCGATGCCGGCCATCTTCGGCCCGCCGAGCTCTTCCATGAGGCCGTCGTAGCGTCCGCCGCCGCAGACCGTGCTCTGGGAGCCGATGCCCTCGGCGATGAACTCGAAGACGGTGCGGGTATAATAATCGAGGCCGCGGACGATGTGCGGATCGATGACGTATTCGATCCCGCAGGCGTCGAGATAGCTTTTCAGCTCGGCGAGGTGTGCGGCGCACTCCGGGCAGAGGTGGTCGATCGTGCGGGGGGCTCCCTCGGCCACTTCCCGGCAGGAATCGTTCTTGCAGTCCAGCACCCGGAGCGGATTCGATTCCATGCGGTCGAGGCAGGTGTCGCAGAGCTTGCCGCTGTGCGCGCGGAGATAATCGACGAGGGCCTCGCGGTACTTCGGGCGGCACGCGGGACAGCCGATCGAGTTGATGTGCAGGCGGACGTTTTTCAACCCGAGCTTCCGGATGACGGTGTCGGCGAGGGAGATGACGGTGAAATCCGCTCCGGCTCCGGGCGCGCCGAACAGCTCGGTGCCGAACTGGACGAATTCGCGGCTCCTCCCGGCCTCCGGCTTCTCATAGCGGAAGCAGTTGATGAGGTAGAAGTATTTGAGCGGGAGGGTGTCCGTCGCCTTGCCGTTTTCGATGATCGCGCGGGCAACGGAGGCGGTCCCCTCCGGACGGAGCGCGTAGACCGTGCCGTCCTTGTCCGTGAAGGTGTACATTTCCTTCTGAACGACGTCGGTCGTCTCGCCCACGCCGCGCCGGAAGAGGCCGATCTCCTCGAAGGTCGGCGTGCGGATCTCGGTGAAGCCAGCGTGTTCGGCGGCCTCGCGCACGATCTTTTCTATATAGTTCCACGCGAAGATATCGGGGGACATCACGTCCATCGTTCCGCGCGGCTTTGCGATTTTTTCCATAAGCAAACTCTCCGTTTCCGATTCTGACTCCATATTATAACAAAACCGCGGACCGTTTTCAAGTATGTTCCGAAATAAAATTCCGAAACGCCTTGTATTTGTCGGGATTTTATGGTAAAATGCTGAGTTGAAAGACTTTTTCGATCGAGGTAACGCTTCATGGAATACAGAATTTCCGACAAGCTCGCGGCGCTCAAGCCCTCGGCCATCCGCGAGATCTTCAAATCCCTCTCCGATCCGACGATCATCTCCTTCGCGGCGGGCAACCCGTCCCCGCGCTCCTTCCCCGTCGAGGATCTCGCCGCCCTCTCCGCGGACATCTTCGCGAATCAGTCCACGGCCGCCCTCCAGTACTCCGTGACCGAGGGGTATCCGCCCTTCCGCGAAGCGATCCGGAAGCGGCTCGCGGAAAAGTTCGGCATCGGCCGGGACTTTGACGAGACCATCGTCACGACCGGCGGCAACCAGGCCGTCGAGCTCTGCTGCAAGGTGATGTGCAACGAGGGCGACGTCGTGGTCTGCGAGAATCCCTCCTTCATCGGCGCGCTCAACGCCTTCCGCTCGAACGGCGCGAAGACCGTGGGCGTCCCGCTCGGCGACGACGGCATCGATCCCGAAAAGCTCGAGGAGGTCCTCGCGTCGACGCCGAGGGCAAAAATGCTCTATCTCATCCCGACGTTCCACAATCCCGCCGGAATCACCTCGACGCTCGAGAACCGCCGCAGGGTTTATGAGATCGCGAAGAAATACGGCGTCCTGATCTTCGAGGACAACCCGTACGGCGAACTGCGCTTCGCGGGCGAGGACGTCCCGACCTACAAGTCCTTCGACGAAGACGGCCTCGTGATGTACTGCTCGTCCTTCTCGAAGATCCTCTCCGCCGGCATGCGCATCGGCTACGTCTGCGGTCCCGCGCCGGTCATTCAGAAGATGGTCGTCGCGAAGCAGGTCGAGGACGTGCACACGAACATCTTCTTCCAGATGCTCTGCTACCGCTATATGACCGAGCGCGACCTCGACGGGCACATCGTCGAGATCCGGAAGATCTACCGCGACAAGGCGGGCCTGATGCTGAAGGAGCTCGACGCGCACATGCCGAAGTGCGTGAAATACACGCGCCCCGAGGGCGGTCTCTTCCTGTGGTGCACGCTGCCCGGCGGCGTCTCCTCGGCGGACTTTGCGACAAAGGCGCTCGAGCGCAAAGTCGCCGTCGTGCCCGGCACCGCGTTCAACTGCGATACCGAGGCCCCGTCCGATTCCTTCCGGCTCAACTCTTCCACGCCCTCCGACGAGGATATCGTGAAGGGCATCCGCATCCTCGGCGATCTCGCCCGGGAGCTGTACGGAGACTGATTTATGTTTATCGATAAGATCCGCATATACGTCAAGGCGGGCAACGGCGGGAACGGCGTCGTCTCCTTCCGCCGCGAAAAATACGTCGCCAAGGGCGGTCCGGACGGCGGCGACGGCGGGAACGGCGGCAACATCGTCTTCCGCATCGACGAGGGCTCGAACACCCTCCTCGCGTTCCGCTATCACCGCAAATTCGTCGCCGAGAACGGTTCGGACGGCGCGGGACAGAAGTTCCACGGCGCGAACGGGGAGGACACCGTCATCCTCGTGCCGCGCGGAACGCTCATCCGGGACGCCGAATCGAACAAGATCATCCACGACATGTCGGGAGACGAGGACTTCATCCTCTGTCACGGCGGGCGCGGCGGCTGGGGCAACCGGCATTTCGCCACCCCGACACGGCAGGTCCCGCGCTTCGCGAAGTCCGGTCTTCCGGGCGAGGAGCGGGAGATCATTCTGGAACTGAAGATGATCGCGGACGTCGGTCTGGCGGGACTTCCCTCCGCGGGCAAGTCCTCCCTGCTCGCCGCGCTGTCCTCCGCACGCCCGAAGATCGCGGATTACCACTTCACCACGCTCGAGCCGAACCTCGGCGTCGTCTCCACGGGCGGCGAAACCGGGTTCGTGATGGCGGACATCCCCGGGCTGATCGAAGGGGCTTCCGAAGGCGCGGGCCTCGGGCATGCGTTCCTGCGCCATATCGAGCGCTGCCGGATGCTCGTGCAGGTCGTGGACATCTCCGGTCAGGAGGGACGTCCCCCCGTCGAGGACTTCGAAACGATCTCGGCGGAGCTTGAGAAGTTCTCGCCCGAGCTCGCGGCAAGGCCCCGGATCGTCGCGGCGAACAAGGCCGATCTGCTCGTGAACGGCGAAGAGGAATTCCCGATGATCCCGGAGCTATCCGAGGAATGCGCCGCTCTCGAAGCGCGGGCGAAGGAATGCGGCTACGAGGTCGTCTATATCTCCGCGTCGCAGAAGACGGGGCTGAAGCGCCTCGTCGACCGGATCGCCGCCATGCTGCGCGAGCTGCCGCCCGTCCTCGTCTATGAAACCGAGCTCACGCCGGAGGAAATGGAGGACGATCTTCCTTCCGCCGACGACGTGGTCATCACCCGCGGCGACGACGCCTCCTTCCGCGTGGAGGGGCCGTGGATCGACGCGCTGGTGGGCCGCGTGAACTTCAACGACCGGGAATCCCTCATGTACTTCGAGCGCTCCCTCTCGAAATACGGCATCATCGACAAGCTGCGCGAGGCCGGATGCGAGGAGGGCGACGAGGTCTGGATCGACGATATTTCCTTTGAATTCGTGAACTGAGGAGGCCGCTATGCTGGAAGAACTGAAACGGCAGGTGTACGAGGCCTGCATGAAGATCCCGGAATGGAGACTCGCGATCTTCACCTGGGGCAATGTCTCCGGGATCGACCGGGACCGCGGACTGGTGGTCATCAAGCCCTCGGGCGTGGAATACGGCGATCTTTCGCCGGCGCTCTTCCCGGTGGTCGATCTCATGACCGGCGAGCGGGTCGAGGGGGATCTCAATCCCTCCTCCGACACGCCGACGCACCTCGAGCTCTACCGCCGCTTTCCCGCGATCGGCGGCGTCACGCACACGCATTCCTCCTGGGCGACGATCTACGCGCAGGCGGGGCGGGCGATCCGGCCCTACGGCACGACGCACGCGGACCACTTCGGCGGGGAGATCCCCTGCACGCGCGCGATGACGGCGGAGGAGATCCGGGGCGAATACGAGCTTGAAACCGGGCGGGTGATCTGTGAGACCTTCGAGACCCTGCACCTCGATCCCATGCACGTCCCCGCCGCGCTCGTCCGTTCGCACGGACCGTTCGCCTGGGGGAAGGATCCGATGGATTCCGTGGAATGCGCGATGACGCTCGAAGCCGTCGCGGACATGGCGTTCCACACCGAGGTCCGCGCGTCGACGCCCGCGCTCTCCAATATGGACAACACGCTTCTGCACAGGCACTTTGACCGCAAGCACGGCCCGAACGCCTATTACGGGCAGAAGAAATGACGGAGGAGACGGTATGGAACAGATGAGAATCCTGCGGTACGCGGCCAACCTCATCACCGGGATCGGGATGGGCGGACGCGCGGCGGCCTACATCCTGTTTTTCGCGGCGCGGCACCTCTTTCTGCCCTTCGCCATTTTCGGCGCGGCCTTCATGATCGGCGGCGCGGGCATCTACGCGGGAGGATTTGCCGGGATGAACAGGCGGCTTGCCCGCGAAGACAAGGAAGAATGATACCCGGAGGGCTGTCGCATTTACTCCTGAAACGGAGAAGTGCGGCAGCCGTTCTCTTACCATAGCGCTTTCGGCGTTCTTTTTCTCCTTTATCGAGGAGAAAAAGAACCAAAAAGAGGAACTCTTTGGAAGTTAGGGTGTTCCGCACTCTGCGGAGTGCGGGTCAGGGCGCTGCCCCGACACCCTGCCGCCTTTTGGAAAA
>JAFYBI010000233.1 GCA_017540285.1 Clostridia bacterium
CAGACAAACAAAACGCCCCCGGCTTCAATATGTGAAGCAGGAGGCGCAGAATGTCTGTCGCGGGTCGCGGGAAAACGGCCCGCGCAGCGGATGTGAGCAGAAGATCAGAGATCGAAGAGCTTGTCGATGGCTGCGGCCTTCTTCAGGAGGTCGGCCGCGGCCTTGTCGGAGAGGTCGAAGGTGTTTGCCGCGGCTTCCATGGCCTCGGTGTGATTTTCGAAGTTGCCTTCGAGGTACTTCACTTCACCGTCGCCGAACACGACGAAGATGCCGTCGAAGCATTCGGTGGGATCCTCATAGAAGACGACCGTTTCTTCCGGCTTGTCGGCCTTGCCCGCGGCTTCCGGCGAGGCGAGGACGACGTACGGGAAATCGGTTTCGTCCGTTTCGCCGACGGTCTCGAGACCGTGTTCCGCATTCCATTTCGCGAAGACCGCGCCGCTGCCGTCTTCCGCGACGTTGAAGAAGACGCCGGTCCCTTCCGGGATCTTCGCTTCCTTCAGCAATGCGAGTGCGGCGGCGGACTGGTTCTGGCGTTCCAGGATCTCGGCGGAGTCCGGGCCATCCGAGTTGTTGACGTTGTCCATGATCCCCTTCGCGAACGGTCCGATGTAGGGGAGCAGGCCGGAGATGAAGCCCGCGACGGTGCCGGAGTTCAGGAGCGCGATCTGCAGGTCCTTCGTGACCGTGGTGAAGGTGAGGCCTTCCGCGTCGATCTTCGAGGTGGCGAGGGTGGCGTGGAAATTGCTCATGATGGCGAGGGAGGCGGGATCGGTCGCGGGGACCGCGCCGCCCACGACGTCGCCCGCCATGGCGCCGAACGCGGCCGTGATGCCGGCGATCATCTTGAAGTAATCTTCGGAAACATAGGAGAACCCGGAGAAATCCTTGTCCGCGAGCGCGAGCATCTTGGCGAACTCGGCGTTGGCGGTCAGGTCGGAGCCCTTTCCGGCGATGCGGTCGCGGATGGCGGCTTCATCGTTGGTGGCAACGAGGTAGTTCCCCGCCTGGAAGATCGCAATGCCTTCGATGGGGACGATCTTGCCGTCCTTCACGAGTTCCGGGCTGGACTGGGAGATGAAGTTTTCCAGCGCTTTCCAGCAGAGATCGCTCTTCGTGGTGAGAACGAACGCGTATTTCGGGATCAGGTCTATGATCGCCGCCGTGGGATCTTCCCCGGCGAGGACGCCTTGAAGGTCCTCTTCCTTGAATTCGCGGGCTTCCACGTAGAACGAGAGGCCGGAGACGCATTCGAGGAGCTTGTCGGGCTGGATGCCGGCGCTGGCGAGGCCGGAGATCTGCTCGTCGATCGCCGCCATGGTCTCTTCATCCAGTGTGGCGCGGAGCTTCTTGTCGATGAACGCGTAGAGCACGCCGGGCTCGAACTTCATGGTGCAGGCGAAGGCGGATTTCGGGGAGGCGAGCTTGAGCTCGGGAGCCGTGCCCTTGGAGGGAGCGCCGACGAGATCCCAGAACACGCCCTTGTGTTCCGGCGCATACTCGAAGTCGATGCAGCGGTAGTAGTCGCCGTTCTTCTTCACGCTGGTGCCGGAGCCCTGGAAGGTCTTCAGCCCGAATTCGTCGACGATGCCGCGGATGGCGGTGAAGATCTCCTTGGTTTCGGGGGTGTCAGCCGGGATCAGGACGTTGAGCGAGTCGAACATCTTGTCGACCATCTGGCAGGCCGCCGCGCCCTGCGTGTAGCTGAAGGCGATGCCGCCCTTTTCGAGGCGGGACGTGGTCTTGTCGAAGACTGCGGCGTCGTCCTGCGCGCGGCCGCTGAACGGAAGGGCCGCGAGGGCAGTGAACGCGAATGCCGCGATCCAGGCGAATTTGGAATGTTTCATAGAGAAATCCTCCTGTGAGATATGGGTTAGTGTTGGTATAAGCGGAAACACAGCCTCGGGACGATGTCTCGGGGACAGATTCCAAATAATCTACACCCTGAAAAAAGTTTTTCAACCGGATAACGCAGTTATTAAAGAATTATTTAAGAAAAATCCGAACCAATATGAGGTGGCGCGGAGAGAATGAGGCGGAGAAAAGATAGAAGAAAGACGGGGCAGGGCGGCATTTTTTGGTTTTTTTCGGCGGATTCCTCTTGATTTTTCCGCCGTACCGCCTATTGTTTTAACTGGACTTTTTTTCCGCACTTCTTCCGAAAGGGCCGAACCATGACACATGACGAAATCAAAGCG
>JAFYBI010000234.1 GCA_017540285.1 Clostridia bacterium
CCGTATCTCATGACCGTCGCGCGGAATTTCCTGCCCACCGATGAGGACGCGGAGGAGTGCGTCAGCGACGCGTATTACCGCGCGTGGAATCAGATCCCGCCGAAACGCCCGGATTATCTGCGCCTCTTTCTCGCGCGCCTCACCCGCACGGCGGCGGTCGATCTTCTCCGGAAGCTCGGCGCAAAGAAGCGGATCCCGCCGCACCTGACCGGACCGCTCGACGAGCTTGACGAGATCGTCACGGGATCGCCCGGCGTCGAGGACGAAGCGGAGGATCACCGCCTGCGGGACGCGGTCAATCATTATCTCGGCACCCTTTCCCCGGACGCCCGGATCATCTTCGTCTCGCGCTATTTCTACGGCGACGACGTCAAAACGATCGCCGAACGCCTCGGCTTCACCGTACCGAAGGTGAAGAACGCGCTGCTCCGCGCAAGGACCGGGCTCCGAACCCATCTCGAACAGGAGGGATTTGACCTGTGAAACCCGAAAAACTCTATGAAGCCATCGGAGGCCTCGACGACGGCATCCTCGCGGAGACGGACGCCGTGCGCAGCCGCCCGAACCCGAAAACGAAGCCTCTCCGCCAATTCCTGCGCCGGTGGGGAACGCTCGCGGCTGCCGTGGTCATCGCGGCGGGCGGCGTCCTCTACGGCTGGACGCACCGCGTCGAGGTGACCTACGCCACCTACCCCGCGGAACCCTCTTGCGCCGCCACGAACGTCTATCCAAATCTCGAGGAATTCACCGTCGAGGACTATCTCGCGTGGCGGGAGGAGACCGACCGGGCGATCGCGGACCTGCTGCCGGAGGGCGAATTCCCCGAGCGCTCCACCGCGGCCCTCTTTTCCTCCCCGTCGGGCGGCAACCTCTTGTTTTCCCCCTACAACGCCGAGATCAGCCTCGTCTCCCTCGCGGACATGACCGCGGGACAGACGCGGAGACAGCTCTTGAACGTCGCCGGGGAAGAGGACCTCACGGACTTCGAGAAGCGGATGGAGGCGCGCATCAACGCGATCCAGCGTCAGGACGCCGTGGCACTCCGCACGTCTTACGGATGCCTGAATTACTATTTCTACATTCCCGAAGAAGAATACATCATCGACGGGGTGTTCGATGAGGAGAAGCTGCACAGTCTCATTCCCACATGGAACCCGTCGTATAATAACGACGGCCTCTTGCAGTTTCGATTCGTCCGGTTCATCAACGCCGTGCTCGGCGGAGCCGGAGCGGGGATGAGAGCCGGTCCGATGAGAAACGGTTACGAAACGATACAGATAGACCCGTCGGCGGAGGATACGATCGGGATCGAGCGGTATCTCTACGTCCGCTCCGCCTGGCTCGATCCCGCCGATCCCGCACAGATGCGCAAGTCGACATTCAACGGTAAATCCGGTGAATGCGAAGCGGATTACGTCGTCGCGCCGAAGGCGTATGCGGTGAGCGGGGATGGCTTCTCCGCCGTGCGCATCCCGCTGCTCGTGGGCGGGGATCTCTGGCTCGCGCTCCCGGACGAGGGGACGACGCCGGAAGACCTGCTCACCGCGGGCGCGCTCTTCTCGGCGGCAGGATCCGGGAACGAAGGGACCCAAACTACCGCCGCCGTCCCGCGGTTCAGCGTCGCGTCGGAGGTCGATCTGAAGGATCTCTTCACGGCGCTCGGCGCGGACAAGGCCTTTACCCCCGGCGAGGCGAACCTCTCCCCGTTCTTCGGGACGGATGAAACGGATTTTGAGACGGAGAGCGAAGTGCAGTTCCACCGGGATATCCTGTCGGGCATCCGGGACTGCGTCGACGAGATGGAGAAGAAGACGGAGGATTATTTCGCCGCCGTTTCCGCAGCAGGCGCGTCGCGTCCCGAAGACGAGGACCGTATCCGCGAAATCATGGAAAAGCTCGGATCCGTCATCGAGAGCGAGCAGGATCGCGCGGATGACCGCCTGCGTCTCATCCGGGAGACGGCGGAGGACGATGCGGCGACGGAAAGGAAATACGCCGTCACGCACGTGAAGCATCCGATCCGCTTGGCGGTGGACGAGACCGGCGTGAAAACCGCCGCATACAGCCTCGCGTTCCGCGCTCCGAAGGAAGAGGTCCGCAGAGGGACGCCCGACGCCTCGCAGATCATCGACCGGCCCTTCGCCGTTCTCATCACCGCGGAGGACGGAACGGTGCTCCTCGCGGGCGCGGTGAACGACATCGCCGAATGAAGCATAAGGAAAACAAAAGCCGCCGAAAAAGCGGCCTTTGTTTTTTCACACCGTCTTGACTATCGCCCGAAAATTGGTTATAATGGTCAAAACAGACATTCCGTAGGAGGGCGATCTCATGGCTTCTTCCGTGCTTCATCCCACGAAAATCCCGCTCCGGTTCCGCGGGGACGGCGGCTTCCGCATCCTCATGGTGTCGGATATCCACGGCGGCGTCGGCTACAACCGCGAAAAGACCGTCGCCGCGCTCCGCGCTCTGCTCGAGGCGGAGCATCCCGATCTCGTCGTCCTCGGCGGGGACACGGCCGGTCCGGGTGTCATCCACATCGAGAACGCCTCGCAGCTTCGCGGGATGCTCGACGGCCTGACCGCTCCCATGGAGGAGGCCGGGATCCCGTGGTGCCACGTCTTCGGCAATCACGACGACAACTACGGTCTCCCGAACGGGGAAGCCGAGGCAGTCTACGAATCCTATCCGCACTGCCTCTCCGAAGCGGGACCGGAAGAGCTCTCCGGCGTCGGGAATTACGTCCTTCCGGTCTATTCCGCCGACGGGAGTACGCTGCTCTTGAACATATTCGCCCTCGATTCCCATTCCGGCATGCGCGACTGGGCCGAACGCTGGGGCGTCGATCCCTCGCTGAGGGTCCTCGAACCCGACGTCGGCGACCGGAGCGACTACGACACCGTCAACATGGATCAGGTCCTCTGGTATTACGAGACCTCCCGCGCCATCGAGCGGGAACAGGGGCGGAAGGTCCCCGCGGTCCTCTTCATGCACATCCCGCCGCCGGAGATGCACGAGGCGTCGAAGCACCGCTGCGATGTCCATCTGCGCGGCATCCAGTGGGAGGACGTCGCCTGCTCCTCGCTCAATTCCGGTCTGTTCCGGGCCTGTCTCGAGCGCGGGGACGTCAAGGGCATTTTCTTCGGCCACGACCACCTGAACGATTTTGACGTCACCTACATGGGCATCCGCATGGCGTACGACGCCTCGCTCAGCTATCATGCCTGCCAGATCAACGAGCTCCGCGGCGGCCGGGTGATCGATTTCCGCTCCTCCGATCCCGCCGCGTTCACGACCCGCACGGCGAAGATCGCCGACATCATGGGTCACGCGGGGGACAGCGTCGAATGAAGACCGCCGACGAAAGAGGGAAGCCCGTTCTCCGGTTCCGCGGGGACGGCGGCTTCCGCATCCTGATGATCTCCGACTTCCACGGCAAGCCGGACTACAACCCGAAGCTGACCTGGGCGATCGATCTGCTCGTCGATTACGCGAAGCCCGATTTCGTGATGCTCGGCGGCGACCAGCTCGTCGGGATCACGCCGGAGATCCTGAAGCGCTACCTCGCGGACGTCACCGATCCGATGAACCGCCGCGGGATCCCGTGGGCGCATGTCTTCGGCAATCACGACGCGGAGGAGCCGATGACGAAGGAGGAGCAGGAGCCCGTTTACGAATCCTTCCAGCTCTGCCTCTCGGACGCCGGACCCGCCGAACTCTCCGGGGTGGGGAACTACTGTCTTCCCGTGTATGCGAAGGACGGCGACGGGATCGCCTATTCGCTCTACGCCCTCGATTCGCACGCCGAGGTGCGGGATTACGTCGCGAAATTCGGCCTCCCGGCGGACACGCGCTTTGTCCTCCCGAAGCATTTCAGCGACGGGCACCCGCAGGCGACCCCGATGTTCGATCAGGTGATGTGGTACTACAACCACTCGAAAGAGGCGGAGCTGGCAAACGGACGCAAGGTCCCGGCCCTGATGTTCCTTCACGTCCCGCTGCTCGAATTCTGCCTCCTCTACCGCAACCCCGAGGACGTGGGCTTCATCGGCCGCAAGCGCGAGGGCGTCGCCTGCTCGGAGATGAACTGCGGCCTGTTCTTCGCGTGTCTCGAGCGCGGTGACGTGCGGGGCATCTTCGCGGGCCACGAGCACCTCTGCGACTTTCAGGGCGAATACTGCGGGATCACGCTGGCCTATGACGGCTGCGTCGGGTATGACATGAGCGCGCATGACGACATGCGGGGCGGCCGGATCATCGACATCCGGGACGACGGCTCGATGCATACCCGGCAGGTGCGCCTGTGGGACCTCGTCGGCGAGGCCTGCATGCGCAATCCCGACTTCTTCGAGGGCGGGGACAAGTATTACATCCGGGATCTCAACACGTGAGAACGGACGGAAAAGCGCGAACGGGGAGTTGGAATGGAATGGTTTGAGAAATCGAAGATCCGGCTTTGTTTCGATGAAAACGGGGAATTCCGGCTGCTGTGCGTCTCGGATTATCACGCGCCGGCGGAGAGGGACTGGGACGAGCGCCTGATTCGGGCGGAAGAAGCGCTGCTCGACGAGGCGCGCCCCGATCTGATGATGATCCTCGGCGACCTGACGCACGACGGCGCGCTCGATACGCGGGACCGGCTGGAACGGTACGCTGCGGCGATCGCCGGACCGATGGAAGCGCGCGGGATCCCGTGGGCGCACGTCCCGGGGAATCACGACCGCGAAGAGGGCATCCCGACGGAGGTCTTCGCGGCGTATCCGCACTGTCTTTCGGTCCGCGGACCGGCTGAGCTGCCGGGATACGGGACCTATCTGCTGCCTGTCTATCCGTCGGACGGCGGAGAGGAGCCCGCGCTCCTGATCTGGGCGTTCGATTCGCACCGCGGCGGCGTCTGGGAGCGTGAATGCGGGATCCCGGAGCCCGTGGAGTTCCGCTCGCAGACGACCGGCTTTGACCGCGGGGGCGGCGTCACCCACCGGCAGGCGCTCTGGTTCTGGGAGACCGACTGCCGGATCGAGGAGGTCTTCGGGCGTCGGATCCCCGGTATCATGCTGATGCACAGCCCGCTCGCGGAGCACCGCCTGATCCCGACCAACCCCTCCCTCACCGGCATGACGGGCGCGCTCGAGGAGTCCTGCGGGATCCCTTCGCTCAATTCCGGGCTGTTCGCGGCGGCGTATGAGCGCGGGGACATCCTCGCCGTCGTCGCCGGTCACGACCACATCAAGCCCTTCGCCGGGCGGTACATGGGCATCGAGCTCTCGGAGGACGGCTCCCTCGGCTACGACGTATACGGCTCGGACGATCTCCGCGGCGGGCGGCTCCTGACGTTCTGCGAACCGGACGTCCGGGATTTCATGTCGGAGCACGTCTATCTGAAAAACTGTCCGGGGGCAGCGGATTTTCTGTTCCGGGAGGGCCATGATGACTGAATTCTGCCGGGGAGGCGTTTTCCGCCTCCTGATCCTGCACTCCGCGCGCCTCACGCCGGAGAATGCCGAAGGATCGGCCGCGCGGCTCGAAGCGATGGCCGCCGAAGCTTCCCCCGATCTCGCGATCCTCAACGGCGACACCTTTTCCTCCCCGATCCCCGATCCCGGCGCGCTGCTCGGGACCTTTCTCGGGCCGCTGACGCGCCGCGCGATCCCGTGGACCTATGCCTTCGGCGATGGCGAGCGGAAGACGGGGATCCCGCCGGAAGAGCTGGACGCGGTCTTTGTGTCCGTTTCCCGATGCGTCCGGGGCGAACGCGCGGAGGGGATCGACGGCATCACGAACGCGGTGATCCCGATGTGTGCGGACGGGGAGATCCGGTTTCTCCTCCGCCTCTTCGACACGCACCGCGAGACGACGGACTACGAGATGGCGTACGGCTCCCCCGGACGTTCGCGTCTGCCGTATCCGCTCTATTCGCACCACTACATGGACGGCGTCCGCTTCTGTCAGACGGCGTGGTTCGACAGGGACCACCGCAAGCGCTGTGAAGCCGCCGGACATCCGCTCCGGGAGCTCTTCGTCTTTCATACGCCGACGCCCGAGCACGCGCAGATCCCTCTGAATCAGGCGCTGTGCCGCTTCGACGGCGTCTTTTGCGAGGACTCGAAGTGCCAGACGGTGAACGGCGGGATCTCCTGTGCGGCGGCGGAGAGCCGGGACGTTTCGGCGATCCTCTGCGGACACGAAGAAACCAACGATTATTTCGGCTCCTGGGCCGGCATGACGCTCGGAGTCCTGCCCGCGTTTGCGTCCGGCGCATGGCTCGTCACGACCGACGGCACCGCGGCCGCAGTCAGACGCATCAGAGCATAAAAGCATGGAACGGAGGATGGCCATGGCAAACATCCGGCTGCACTATCTTATCGGCGACGTCCACCGGGGCGGTCACGACGTCCACCGGATCGCCGCGAATCTGCGCGTGCTGCTCGGCGAGGCGGGCGGCTTCGATCTGACCTGTGTCTGCGACACAAAAACGACGCCCTTTTCCCCGGCGCCGCTCTCGGACGTGACCTTCGCGGAGTATTTCCGCCGCGGGCTGATCG
>JAFYBI010000235.1 GCA_017540285.1 Clostridia bacterium
CGCGAGGGTCCAGCCGTTGACGATCGAGATCACCGGCTTGCCGCGCAGCAGATCCCGGACCGGGGTCACCGCCGCGGCGCACTGATCCGGCTTCATCGCGAGGATCACGGCGTCGCTCTTTTCGCACAGCTCCCGCGGCGAGGAGGCGATCTGCGCTCCCGTCTGCTCCGCGCGGATCTTTAGGGGTTCGGCATGCGGCGCCCACGCGAAAAAGCGCACCCGGTCCCGCGCCTCGCCGATCGCCTGTCCGATCCCCGCGGCGATGGCGGAGCCCATTTCCCCGAAGCCGAGGAAGCCGACGGTCAGCAGATCGTTTTCCCAGTCCTTCATCTCGGCCCTCCCGCGAGGCACGCGTCGACGAGGTCGTCGATCTTCGCCTCGGCCAGCGCGATCACCGTGTCTGCCGCGCCGTAGTAGATGCGCAGGGTGTCCCCCGCGAGGACGGCGCCCGTCGCGAAAATGGCGTTCGTGCGGAAGCCGTTCTTCACCTCGTAGTCCGTCTCCGGGGCCATGAGGGGTTCGCGGCAGATCCCGAGGACCTTCGACGGGTCTTCGAGGTCGAGTAAGAGCATGCCCGCGGAATACCGCTTCGGCCACTTGGGCTCCCAGCCGTTCTTGCCGCGCGCGTTGTCACGGTCGACCGAATGGGTGATGACGAGCCAGCCGCGGTCCGTCTTCACGGGCGGCGCGCCGGGTCCGATCTTGTCGTTGGCGTACGGGAAGTCCTCCACGCCCGCGACGAGCTTGGAGTTGCCCCAGTAGACGAGGTCCGGGCTCTCGCTCAGCCACATATCGAAGCGGTCGCGGCCCCGGCTGTATACGGGCATCGGACGCTCGAGGCGCACGTATTTCCCGCCGATCTTCTCCGGGAAGAGGACGATGTTGCGGTTGTCCGGCACGGTCATGGAGAGGATCTCGAAGTGATGCAGGTCCGTCGTCCGGGCGATCGCGCCGCGCAGACCGTGCCGCGTGTCGACGGCGAAGGACATGTAGACACACCCGTCGATCACGGTGAGCCGGGGATCGTACGCCCGCCCGATCTCGCCGCCGTCCGCGCCGGAAAGATCGAAGACCGGCTCCGGCTCGACCTCGAAGTGAATGCCGTCCCTGCTCAGGGCGAGGCCGATGTTCGTTCCCCGGAAGCCGCGTCCGGCCTCGAACGCCGCCTGATCCGTGCCGTAGTCGTTGCGGAAGATCATCGCGTAGCCGTCCTTCCACGGGATGATGCCCGCGTTGAAGACGAGGCTCGCCGGATAGGGGACGTCCGCCGCCGTCAGAACGGGATTGCCGGGGTAACGGTGCACGCAGGGGAGAGATTTCAGGTTTTCGCTCATAACTGCCTCCGTTTCGGAAATAGAATCAGGTTGGTTTGCGCCGCGAGGGTATTATTCCGCCTGCTTGAAGAAATCCACGAGCGTCGCGAGGTTCCCGCCCAGCTTCTTGCTGAGGCCCCGGTACACCCGCGTGATGCTCCCGCCGGTGTTGAGCATGTCCCGGATCCGCCAGGCGTTGCAGCCGTCGTTGATGGTCTGCGAATAGAAGTAGCCGAACTGGAAGGAAATGCCGCCCCGGATGATGTCGAGCATCTCCGCCGATTCCTCGTCGCGGGTGAACTTGACCTTCAGCGCCTTGTCGTAGAACGCGGGGATCACGAGGGTGCTGCTCGACGTGTTGAGCGCGCTCGTCATCACGGCGGTCTTTTCGAGGTTCTTCGCGTCCTTCGGGATCGCCATGACGCTGTAGCCGTTCCACGCCTGCGAACGATAGGTGTCCTGCATCTCGTCCCATTTCGGATAGGGCAGGATGCCGAAGTTCATTTCGATCCCGCGGAAGTCGATCGCGCTTTTCAGACGTTCGGGGTAGAAGAGCGCGCGGTCGTCGACGAAAATGTCGGCGAGCGGGTTGTCCGTCATGTTGGACATCATGACGAAGGTGTAAACGTCGTTCGAATCGTGCTCGTAGTCGTAGAGCCTGGTGATGACCGCGTCGAGCTTTTCGAGGTCCTCGTTCATGACGGGGATCCCGTCGTCGCCCCGGACGGTGAGCTTGATATCGAACGCGGCGTAATACGCGTCGGCGATGTTGCCGAAGTCCGTCGCAAACCCGAACGCGTCCTCGTCGTCCTTCATGCCGTTGCCGTTCTTGTCCACATAGACGCCGTCGGTGAGCTCCATGAGCTTGTCGAGCGTCCATTTGCCCTCGCGGACGAGGCCGTACAGGTCCTCGATCCCGTAGGACACCGCCATGCCCTTGTTGAAGAAATACACGAGCATGCTCGGCCAGACGGAGTAGGTGAAATCCCCGGCGAGGAAATAGAGCTTGCCGTTGAGGGTGCTCTCCCGGATGATGTCGTGGTAGTAGGAATCCGCGTCCAGATCGAGCCCGTCCGCGTCAAGGAAATTGTAGAGATAGCCCATCACCTCAACGGGGCTCATGTATGCCTGATAGCCGAGGATGAGGTCGAAAAGCCCGTCGTTCGCCATGATGGATTTCTCCATCACGGTCAGGAAATTGTTCCGCGACGGCCAGTTGCCGTCGGTCCTGAGGGCCTTGATCGCGACGTTGTACCGTTCGTTCAGCTCCGTGTTGCGCCGGTAGATCGCATCGTCCACGATGTCGCCGGCGTCCGATTCGACGTCCACTTCGTTGAACGTGTCGGAGTCCTGGATCGTGCGGCAGAGGACGACGAAATCCTCTCCGCCGAAATCGTGTTTGCCGATGGCGGCAAGAGGGTCGTCTTCCGCCGCGGGCTCGGTCTGTGCCGGGGCTTCGGTCTCCGTCGGGGAAGGTTCGGCTTCCTCCCCCGTCCCGGAGCAGGCGGCGAGCGGCATGAGGAGGCATACAAGGAGAAACATCGCGATGATTTTCTTTTTCATGGGTTTCCTCCCGTTCTTATGCTGACTCTCGATATTTTCATGACAACGCCGCGGCCGCGCAGCCCGTGCGGTCCGAATGCCGCGCAGCTCCACGGCGGATGGGAGACGGGATTCGGCAGGAATCGTCACGGGATCCGGTCGAGTGAACAAATTCCAGTCCGAATCGGTGATTCAGACTGGAATTGACATTACGCGTCGATCCCCGCGTACCGGAAGAGACGCGCTTCGGCGGCGGGACACCAGAGATCGCCGGCGGCCTTGCAGATCGCGTCGAGATCCGCGAAGAGCCTGCCGTATTCGGTCCCCCGGTTCTCCTCGGCGACCTTGGCGAAGTCCTCGATCGCGGTGAGCGGCAGATCGACGTGCGTGTAGATCAGCTTCTTCGCGCCTTTGATCTTCGGCAGATTCATCGTGGCTTCGGCGCACGCGTTCAGACCGCCGATGTGGGTGATCATGCCCGCGGGGTTGATCCGTCCCGACTCCATGAGGGAGATGGATTCGCGCATGTCGTCCGTGTTGCCGCCGGAGGTGCCGACGATGTGGGTGGCGCCGTAATGGACGTTGTAGAAGTTGAACATCGCGGAGAAGTTCGGATCGGTCGGGCCCGCAAAGAAGTTCAGGCAGCCGTCCCGCGTGAGGAGGGCGTCGCCCATCTCCACGACCGGCTTGACCGGCGCGTAGACGAAGACGTCGTTGAAGCCCTCGCCGTCCGTGAGCGCGCGGAGGGTCTCTGCGGCGTTCTCCATTTCCTTGGTGTTGATGAAGCGCAGATCGACGCCATATTTCGCCGCGTCCGCCGGAGGCAGGAGGGATTCGGCCCGGGCAAGGCGCGCGTCGTCGATGTCGGTCACCACGAGGAGCTTCGGGGGATTGCCGCCGTGAATGGCGTAGTCCGCGCAGCCGAGGCCCATCGCGCCTGCGCCCGCCAGGATCGCCATATTCCCGCGCGGCTTCGGACCCATTTCATGCTCGTAGACGCCCGGCTTGCCGTGGTAGTTGGCATGATAGCCGCCGACGATGCAGGACATGGGCTCGGTGAGGGAGCCGAAATAGTAGGCGGGACCGTCGAACGGGAGGAGGCAGTCCATGAGCATGACCTCTTCCGGGATGATGACGTAGGTCGCCGCGCCGCCGCAGTATGGGTAGGAATAGCCGGGGGACGCGAGGGAGCCCTTGTAGTTGATCGCGGGCTGGATGACGAACTTGTCGCCGGCCTTGAAGCGGTCCGCCCACTTCGCGCCGACCTTGACGAGCCTGCCGCAGAACTCATGGCCGATGATGACGGGATTCTCCGCAACGTCCGCGGGGACGCGCTTGTGGTTCGCGCCCTGGGACGCGGCCTTGTAGGAGGACATGCAGATGGAATCGGAGAAAACTTCCGCGAGGATCTCGCCGTCGGTGATCTCGGGCAGCTCGAATTCCTCCATCCGGAGGTCCATCACGCCGTAAAGGCGCACAGCTTTGGTTTTCATGGCGTTCGTGATTCTCCTTTATGTTTGATGGTTTTCGAGATCGGATTCAGCGTCTCAGGTCAGTGAAGCCGAACTTGCGGCGCACCTTCGACATGGTCCGGGCGGCGTCGTGCGCGGCGGCTTCGGAGCCCTTCCGCATGACGTCCTCGAGGTAGGCCTTGTCCGCCGTGAGGCGCGCGAACTCCGCCTGAACGGGCGCGAGCGCATCTGCGCAGGCCTCGCCGACCGCCAGCTTGAAGTCGCCGTAGCCCTTGCCCGCAAACTCGCGCTCGACCTCCCCGACCGTCTTGCCGGTGAAGGCGGAGTAGATCGAGATCAGGTTCGAGACGCCCGGCTTGTCCTCGGCGTACCGGACCTCGCTGCCGGAGTCCGTGACCGCGCGCTTGAACTTGCGGATGATGACGTCCTTCGGGTCCAGGATGCGCACGGTGGCGTTCTCGTTTTCGTCGGACTTGGACATCTTCTTCTCCGGATCCGCGAGAGACATGATCTTCGCGGTCTCCTTCGGAATGTAGGCGTCCGGCACGACGAAGGTGTCGCCGTAGATCTGGTTGAAGCGCAGGGCGATGTCGCGGGTCAGCTCGAGATGCTGCTTCTGGTCGACGCCCACGGGGACGAGCTCGGACTGATAGAGCAGGATGTCCGCCGCCATGAGGGTGGGATAGGTGAAGAGGCCGGCGTTGATGTTGTCGGCGTTCTTCGCGCTCTTGTCCTTGAACTGGGTCATCCGGGAGAGCTCGCCGAACATGGTGTAGCAGTCGAGGATCCATCCGAGCTCGGCGTGCGCGGAGACGTGGCTCTGCACGAAGAGGGTGTTTTTCTCGGGATCGAGGCCGCAGGCGATGTAGAGGGCGAGGGTCTCGTAGGTGCGGCGGCGCAGATCCGCCGGGACCTGGCGCACGGTGATCGCGTGCTCGTCCACCACGCAGTAGTAGCAGTGGTAGGTCTCGGAGAAGTCCGCGAAGCTGCGGATCGCGCCGAGGTAGTTGCCGATGGTCAGCACGCCGGACGGCTGAACGCCGGAGAAGACGACTTTCTTGTCTTTGTACATGACGGTGAATTTCCTTTATGATGAATTGAGTTTTTGTTTTCGGTCAGTTCCGACGCGCCGCGGTCCGCAGGGCCAGAAGGCGCTTCATGACGTCGTTGCGCCCGCGTCCGAAATAGTCCGTCAGAAGGAGATAATCGCTGTAAAGCGCGTCGTAAACGGCGCGGTTCGCGGGATCCGGGCAGAACGTCCGGTCCGAGACCGCTCCCATCGCCGCCGACGCCTCGAAAATGTCCCGGTATCCACCGCGCTCCGGCCCCGCCGCGGACGCCGCATAAATCGCGGAACCCTTGGCGGGCCCCTCCTTCGACGCGCCGATCCCGATGTCCATCCCGAGCACGTCCGCGTAGATCTGCATGACGGCGGGATTCTTCTGCGCGATGCCCCCGGACGCGGTGAAGGCGGTGACGGGGATGCCGTGCGCGCGGTAATTCTCCACGATCGCGCGGGTGCCGAAGGCGGTGGCCTCTACGAGCGCGCGGAACATCTCCTCGGGGCGGGTCGCGAGGTTCAGCCCGAGGAAGAGGCCGGAGAGATCGGTGTCGCCGAGCGGCGAGCGGTTGCCGTTCCACCAGTTCAGCGCGATCAGCCCGGATTCCCCCGGCTTCAGCGCGGCCATTTTCTCGGAGAGGCAGGCGATGACCGGGAGTCCTCGCTCCTCCGCTTCCCGGACGACGGCGGGCGATACGCAGTTCTCCGCGGCCCACGCGAAGGCGTCGCCCACGCAGCCGAGACCGGCTTCATAGCCCCAGAGGCCCGGCACGATGCCGCCCTTCACGATCCCGCACACGCCCGGGACCGGGACGAATTCCGCCGCGGGGAGGAGCATGCAGGTCGAGGTGCCGATCATGGCGAAGAGGTGTCCGGCCTTCGGGACCCCGGCGGACGGAGGCGCGACATGGGCGTCGGCATGACCGGCCGCAACGGCGCACCCGGGGAGGAGTCCCGTGAGGGCCGCGCCTTCCTCCGAGATCACGCCCGCGCGGGAACCCACCGGCACCACGGGCGCGCTCATCTTGTCCCGGATCAGGGCCGGGAGCCGGGGATCGAGGGCGGCGAGGAAGCCGTCGGCCGGGCCGTGGACGCCGTCGGGGGCGATGCTCTTGTAGCCGTTGATGCAGGTATTCCGCGTGCGCCTGCCGGTGAGCCGCCATACGAGCCAGTCCGCGGCGTCGATGAAAAACGCGGCGGTCTCGGCGACTTCGGGGGCTTCGGCGAGGGTCTCCATGAGCTTCGGGTAGGTCCACTCGCTCTGGATCGCGCCGCCGTAATTCCCGAGCCAGCTTTCCCCGCGCCGGGCTGCGATGTCGTTCAGACGGTCCGCGTATTTCTGCGCGGCGTGGTGCTTCCAGAGCTTCGCGTAGGCGTGCGGATTCGAGGAAAACCGCGGATCGGTGCAGAGGGGATTCCCTTCCCCATCCGTCGGGAGCAGCGTGCAGGTCGTCGAATCGATCCCGATGCCGATCACCTCGGCCGGGCTGACGCCGCACGACGCGAGGACCTGCCTCACGACCGTCCCGAGCACCTCGAGCCAGTCCATGGGATGCGCGAGGGCCCAGTTCGGCGGCAGGGGGATCTCCCCGTCCGGCGTGACGAGCGCCGTATCCATGACGCCGTGGGGATAGGCGAGGGTGGCGGATCCCATTTCGCACCCGTCGGAGACCCGCACGAGAAGCGCGCGCCCCGAAAGGGTGCCGAAGTCAACGCCGACTGTGTATCTGTCCATGGCCGCCTCCGCGAACGCCTGATGATTCATTTTCTATTATACTCCGTTGTCCGGAAAAAGTCAAGAAAAGTTGGGGGATTCGTCACGGAATCCGGCAAAGCGCGTCCGGCCCGTCCCTCTTCCCCATCGCGGAAAACGTTACAAAGAATCCTTGCATTGTTCGCATCCGTCTGCTATACTGGATTTGATAACCGAGGGCAGGAGGGACGACGATGGCGGACGGCACAAGACCGGAGAGAGATCCGGGAGAAGAATACGAATCGAACGCGGCGCGGCGGATCCGTGCGCAGGCGCAGGAAGCGGCGGGGGAGGAGATCGACGCGATCCACGAAGGCGAGGCGGCGGCCGGCAGCCGGCTGGCGAATTTCTGGTATCACCACAAGTGGAAGGTCATCATCGGCGCGTTTTTCGCGTTCGTGATCCTCATCGGCGTCACCCAGTACGCCTCCCGCTCGAATCCCGACGCGACCCTGATCTACGCCGGGCCGCGCTACATCACCCCGACGGGGAACCGCGCGTTCTGCTCGATCCTCGAGGGGATGGCGGGCGATTTCAACGGCGACGGCAAGACCTACGTCCAGCTCAACGACGTCGTGTACTACACCGACACGCAGCTTGCCGAATTCGAGGCGTACTGCGAGGAGAACAACCTCGACATGACGGTCGACCGGCTCGCGAACGCGCGGACCTCGGAGCGGTTCACGTATCAGGTGATGGGCGGGGAGGCGCCGATCTGCATCCTCTCGCCCGCGCAGTACGATCTGGTGGCCTCCTCCGGCGGGTTCATGAAGCTCACGGACGTCTTCGGCGAGGTCCCGGAGGACGTGGCTGCCGCGGCGGTGGACGAATGCGGCGTGCGGTTCGCAGACACGAAGCTCTGCCGCTTTTACGACGCCGCGCAGATCTTCCCGGACGACGCGATCCTCGCGATGCGGACCTTGCCGACGCTCTCGGCGCTGACGGGGAAACGGCGGGCCGAGGCGATCCACGAGCAGAACCTCACGCTGTTCCGCGCGATGCTCGCGTTCGATTTCCCCGAAGGGTTCGTCGAGAACGCGGAGGAGCCGTAAAGGCAAAAAAGCTGTCACCCAAGCGGGCGGCAGCTCTTTTCGTTCCAGACACTTTTTGAATCCGTTCTATGACATAACAAACGCAATACGTTATTACTGATTTGACAGGCGGAATTTATTAGCATGTAATATTATTCATTCACATCCAGTATATTTTTATTTTTGCCGAGGCGTTTTATTTTACGCTTTCTGCAATCAACACAATCTCCCGTTCTGACAAGTGGCTGCTCTGTAGGGAATAAGTATGCTTGCCATCGGACCATGTCATAATTCTTAAGTTGTCCATTTGTATCATAATTCCTTCTGTGTTGTTGATCATGACCTTTTTACTGATGATCGAAGGGACTTTCGTGCCATGCACAGTAAACTCCGCACCGCCCGTTGTATCGGAGGGGGAAGATGAGGAAATCATGAAAATTAAATTGTCATCCGTGGATGAGTTCCTGTAACAGTAGCAGTAATCCTCTTGAACATCATAGAGACTATAACCTTCCGGAAGATACGATAGAACCCCGCGCGCATGGGAGTCGATCATTTCAGCATTTGGAACGAACGTCACATATACTTTGTTTGCGTTTGGCCTTGAAATCATCGCTCTGACCAAAACCCCTTTGATCGCTGGCATCGCCCCTACTGTAACTGTCAAAAGCAAAATCATCACCGCACAGCACACGATCCGTTTCCAATTCCACCGGATCTGTTTTTGTCCGATTGCCATTCGCTTTCCGCAGGACGCTTCGAGACCCTTTCTTTTCTTTTCAAATCTCTCTGAAAAGATATGCTCCATCTTATTATACGCATCAAACTGTGCTATCCTCTCTTCAATAAGCGTTTCCGCCACAAGATAAAGTACATCGTCGGACGGGTTATTCAAAAGCTCGTTCATCTTTCTCCTCCATCAACATTTGACTCTTCAATAGTTTCCGGGCACGTTCAAGCCATGTGGAAACGGTACTCTCCGGGATAGCAAGCATTTTTGCGATCTCCCGGTTTGTGTAACCTTCGCCATAGCGAAGAATGATGATTTGTTGATACGGATCCGGTAAACTATGGATCGGGTCATCGAGCCTCCCGAATTCTTCTGCGGCCAGCGGTTCATCTGCCGCTGACACGATTTCAAGCTCGTCATCTGAATCAAGTACCTCATGTGCTTGAATATGCTGTCTTTTCCGCAAGATATCAATAGCGGAGTTTTCTACAGTACGCATCACTAAGAGTTTCAGGTTAAGTTCCGTTAAACCCTCGAAACGTGATGGGTTTGAACAAATCTTCGTGAGGGTATCCATCACAGCGTCTTCTGCCAGCCAATCGTCATGAAGGATGCGCTGGGCAATTCGGAACATAGCGTTCCGGTATTGCGTAAAGATTGTTTCCGTAATGCTTTCACGCTCCGCTTCTGGATCATACCGGAAGTCTGAGAATAGATCATGCTTGATAAGTCGTTTTATCAAGTAGCCCACCTCCTTCTGAAACAGGAAATTCGCGTTTCACGTGCTAACTCGACTTGCCCTGTCATATATCTATACGTTTTGAAGCAGAAAAGTATCTCAAAATACGCTAAAATCAAATCGAAATTTGCAATTTCGTGTATATGCACAAAACGGAACTGCTGTTTTGAACAATATTGACAAAGTCCCGCTTGTGCAGAGACGCTCACCCGGTGGCGGAAACTGTATCTGGAACCTGGTTTCAAAGCAGTTCACTTTCCTCACGAAAGAATGAGGATAGCCAACAAAACGGCTGCCGCACTTCTCTTCGGGAGTCCATGCGGCAGCTCTTTTTGTTTGGGGTGCTAATACTTATGACAGCGCTTCGAGCAGTCTTCTCTTCGCGGCGGTGAATTTCGCGACGTCGTATTCGACGTCCCGGAACGAATGGAAGACGCTCTCGCAGATCTCGTCGGCGAGGGGCTTGTCCGTTTCGGCGAGCTTCTTGAGCAGCTCGTATTCCTCAGCGCTCTCCCGTTCGGCTTCGAGGCGCGCGGAGATCCACGGCTCGCCCTTCCCGGGGTAGAGGATGTGCGTGTCGCCCGGCGGCAGGAAGCAGACCGCGTCGGTGTTGTGATGCTCCGGGCAGTTGAGCGTGAAGGGATCCTGACCGGGCTGATAGACGTTCGCCGCCCAGTGCAGGAAGCCCGTGAGGTCATACTTGTAGTTGCCCCAGTGCAGATACCGGGTCGAGAGGAGCGGGTAGTCCATGAAGCGGTTGATGTAGCCGACCTCGCGCGGACCGCAGCACACGTAGTGCCAGATTTCCGCGCCGTTCTGCCGGAAGGTCTCGATCTCGGCGCGGTGGCGGTCATACTCGGCGTTGAGCGGGACCCAGACGTCGAGCGCGCCGTGGAGATTGCCCCAGGACATGGCGTCGCAGAGCCGGATCTCCGGGAAGATGCGGTGGATCAGCCCGCAGAGCGCGCGGAACTCCGTGGCGTTCTCGGCGTTCGGCTCGTCGGCCACGCCCATGACGCAGCACTCCAGCCAGCCGTGCTCCGTGAGGACCGCTTTCAGCGCGGGCAGGTACTGCGTCAGGTAGCAGTAGCCCTCGTAGCTCATCGACGGGATCTTCCCGCGCAAAAGGATCGTCGATTCGCTCCAGCTCTTGCGCCAGCCGACGGAGGGGAGGTTGAAGTACTTCATCCCCGCCGCCTCGTAGGTCTCGATCTGCTTCACGAGGCCGGTGAAATCGAACTTCCATTGATTCGGGGCGACCTCCTCCGCGCCGACGCC
>JAFYBI010000236.1 GCA_017540285.1 Clostridia bacterium
CTGCGCACTATCGTTTGCGGGGATGTATCGGCGAGGCCGATTGCTTTTTTGTCCTTCCGGACGGGACCCAAGAGGCTTCCGCGGCCAGCCTCTTGGGGATCACCGCCGCCCAAGGCGCGGTTCCTCGCCTTGGGAATCCACCCCTCAACGTGCGTACCTCGACATTTCGGCACCGTAGCTCAATGAGGTGCTTGCCTGACGGCGGATGGAACAAGTTCCATCTCGCCTATCGCACGTTAAGGTACAAGGGGCCATCCCCAAGATGAGTGGCTCTGGATCAAAATGGCTCGCTCACGCCGGTTTGTGCAGCTTGTGCGTGTTAGACCTTACAGCTTCGCCGTGGCAAAGGGTGCAGCGGTGAGTGTCAGACCTGCACCCTTCGCTTCGCATTATCCCCTAAGTTGCATTCTCCTGATAATCGCAAGAGCTTGACTTGAACCTGCACCCCCACTACCGCACGATACAATGGCCGTGAGCTCTCGTTTTCCTATATTGGTGCGGCCATGTAATCCTGAAGTGGGTGCGCCTATCCCCATTGAACAACGCTTCCGATCCAGAGGGGAGGTTGTACCTGAGGCAGGGGTGGATGTCCAGCCGGTTTCAGCTTGCTGAAACCGCGAGGAAAGCGCCTCTGGGAGCGGTGATTCACAAGAGGCCGGCTCCGGAGGCCTCTTGTGTCCCGTCCGGAAGGACAAAAGAACGAATGACTTCGTATGTCCCAAATCCGCAAGGCCCTGCCGCGCAGACGACAGAAACGACCACGACGGCCTCTTATGCGTCCGCGCGCAAACGCCAGAATCGGCCGCAGACCCCTCAGGCGCGCCGCTTACTCTTCATTCTCCCCGAGCTCCAGCATCCGGATGTCGAGCGGATCGCCGCCCTCCATGCCTTCGAGCCCGTCGAGCCCGTCGTCGTCCTCGATGCCTTCCATCTCTTCGAGATCCATGTCCTTCGCCGTCGCGCGGTCCTTGATCTTCTTTTCGATCTCCGCGGCGAGGGAGGGATCGTTCTCCATCGCGATGCGGGCGTTGTCGCGGCCCTGCGCCAGACGCTGACCGTCATAATAGAACCACGCGCCGCTCTTTTCGATGATCCCGAGCTCCACGCCCATCTCGATGAGCTCCGACGCCTTCGAAATGCCCGTGCCGTAGAGGATGTCAAACTCCGCGGTCTTGAACGGCGGCGCCACCTTGTTCTTCACGACCTTGCACTTCGTGCGGTTGCCGTAGACGTCCGCGCCGTTCTTGAGCGATTCGCCCTTGCGGATCTCGATGCGCACGGAGGCGTAGAACTTCAGCGCGCGGCCGCCCGTCGTCGTCTCGGGGTTGCCGTACATGACGCCGACCTTCTCGCGCAGCTGGTTGATGAAGATCACGATGCAGTTGGTCTTCGCGATCGTGCCGGAGAGCTTGCGCAGCGCCTGCGACATGAGACGGGCCTGCAGACCGACGTGGGACGCGCCCATCTCGCCGTCGATCTCCGCCTGCGGCACGAGCGCGGCGACGGAGTCGATGACGATGATGTCGATCGCGCCGGAACGGACAAGGGCGTCCGTGATCTCGAGCGCCTGCTCGCCGGAATCCGGCTGGGAAACGAGAAGGTTGTCGATGTCCACGCCCAGATTCTTCGCGTAGACCGGGTCGAGCGCGTGCTCGGCGTCGATGAAGGCAGCCGTGCCGCCGGTGCGCTGGACTTCGGCGATGGCGTGGAGGGTCAGGGTCGTCTTGCCCGAGGACTCGGGACCGTAGACCTCGACGATGCGTCCCCGCGGCAGTCCGCCGACGCCGAGGGCGATGTCGAGGGCGATGGAGCCGGTCGAGACGACGGAGACGTTCATCTTGGGACTCTCGCCCATTTTGATGATGGTGCCCTTGCCGAAGCTCTTCTCGAGCTGGCTGATGGCGGTTTCGAGGGCTTTCTTCTTTTCTTCGGGGGAACGGTCGGGGGTTTCCGCCTGTGCGGTCTTCTTCGAGGCTTTCTTCTCAGCCATGATGCGTCTTCCTTTCGGTGTTGGATCAGAATGGGATCGAAATATTCTGATGTATATTATAATACAAAATAAGCAAAATAGCAAGAGGAATAAAAAATTTAACAAGTACGGACCGCGGCGAAGAACGAGAGCAGCGTCGCGGCGGGAACCGAAAATTTTCACGATTTTCACTCCGCGGAGTGAATGTTTTGTGAATTTTCACTTTTTTCAGCGTCCCCCAAAACCAACCGGTCGTGAAGCTGTATCCCGTACAGCCGCACGACCGGTTATTTATGGTTGTTTCTCTGGGAAACCGAAGCTTTCCCGCCTCCGCGGTTCCGGCAGTCAGTTTCCGCGCTCCTCTTCCAGCTTGACGATCTTGTCGATGATCTTCTCGAGCTGCTTGTTCGCCACCTTTTCGAGGGACTTGTTCTTCGAGGCGAAGTCCGTGCTGTTGTTCTCGATGCAGGCGCAGAAGGTCGCGTTGAGCAGATACCCGGAGAGGCCGTTCGACCACGCGAGCGCGAAGCCGTTGCCGTAGTGGTCGTGGATGATGTCGATCATCTGCGCCGCCGTGTTGTCGCGGGTGTATTTGATCTTCAGCGAGGACTCGTAGTAGGCCGGGAGCACCTGCTTGTACGTCTCGCGGCAGAGCACCTCGATGACGGCCGACACGAAGGAAAGGTCCTCGTAGGGCGTCGCGATCGGGATGAAGCCGAGCTCCGCCGTGTCGTGCGTCGAGGTCACGTAGTCCTTCTGCAGATCGTCGAGCATCGGGTACGGCAGGATCGCGATGTCGGTCTCCGTCGAGCGCAGGCTGTCGGATTCGAGCGAGCCGAGCCGCTGATAGCCGATGAAGAGCGAGCGGCCCTCGGTGAAGGTGTCGATGGACGTCTGTTCCGCGCCGCCGAGGATGTTGATCGCCGTCGCGTCGTTGTTCAGAATGGCGTTGAGCTTCTCGGTCAGGATGTAGGAGCGGTCGTTGTTCAGGGTCAGGACCGGATAGCCGTTCTCGTCGCGCCCGATGAAGCCCGGGTCGCCGGAGATCAGCCACGGGATCATCGGTCCCCAGAACTGGAACGCGATGTGGCCGTACTGGTCGTTCTTGTCCTTGACGCCGTTGCCGTTGAGGTCCTTGTACGCGCCTTCGATGAGCTCGCGGTATTTATCGAAGGTCCAGCCGTGCTCGAGCACGCAGGCATACACGTCGTCCGGATCGCCGTAGAGGTCCGTGTAGAGGTTCTTGTTCATGATGATGCAGTGCGTGCAGCGCATCAGGTCGATGAAGTAGTCGCCCGCGAGCATGAAGCGCATGCTCGTCTTGATGGAGATGTCCTCCATGAAGTCCTCGTACCACCAGGGCTTCGCGAAATCGAAGTGCTCGCCGTCGTAGGCGTTGTGGAAGAGGCCGTCCGGGGTGATCGGCGCGAGGCCGTAGATGTCGTTGATGATGAGCTGATAGGTCGCGTCGCCGGACTGAAGCAGCTTGCGGATGTTCGAGGCGACCTGGTCGTAGGAATAGTTCACCTGCTCGTAGCCGAGCTCGATGTTGAGCCGCTGCATGACGTCGTTGTTGCGCTGCAGCGCCGCGTCGGGCGCGACGTCGCCGGTGACCTCGTCCGGGCCCTGGATCAGGTAGTTCGAGGACTGCACGCCGACCGTCGCGGAGTTGGCGGAGGTGTGGATCATGAAGGTGCGGCCGTCAAAGTCGATGCCCTCGAAGGGGTCTGGCTCTTCGGTCTCTTCCGCGGCGGCGGGATCCGCTTCCCCGGCGTCGGGCTGCGCGGCGTGGTTCTGCGCTTCCTCCTTCTGATCGGCGGCGCAGCCGGACAGGGCGGAGAGAAGAAGGGCGATCACCAGCGCGAGGGACAGGATTCGCTTGGTTTTCATGGCAAACTCCTCGTGGATGAAAGATAATCGGTGATACCGACAGTATAGCACAAACTTCGGTGAAACGCAAGCGATTTTCACACTTCCCGCGAAATTTCGGGGGTTGTGCCGCGGGACGGCGGGGAGGGATCAGCCGGTTTCCGCCCCGTCGGCCGGTCCGTCGGCTTCCTCCGTCAGACGGAAGGCCCGCAGGAACCGTTTCAGAAGAAAGGCACAGAAATACGGGAAGGAATAGATCCCGTTTTCGTGGCCGATGTTCCCGTGGGAGAGCTTGATGCCGCAGACGATGTCGGGATACCGATCGGATGCGATCAGGGTCTTCATGGATTTTGCCCGGCCTCCGCTCGCCTTTACCTCGACGGGGATGAGCGAGGCGGAGGAGCGGATGAAGAAATCCGCCTCGAGGGAGGAGTCGTCGCGCCGGTAATAATACAGCCGGCAGCCCTGCTTGACGAGCGCTTCCCCGACCATGTTCTCATACAGCGCGCCTTTATAGACGCCGAGATTCCGGTTGGCGCGCAGGTCCTGCTGCGATTCTTCGTCCAGCATGGAGACGAGCAGACCGGTGTCGGCGAAATACAGCTTGAAGACGTCGGGATCGTAATTGCCGCCGAGCGGGAGCTCCGGGAATTCCATGCAGCAGCAGATGTTGACCATCCCCGCGTCGGCCAGCCACTCCGCGCATCTGCTGAACGAACGGTCTGTCCGCCGCAGGTTCTTGTTTCACTCTTCGCAGCAGACAAGCGGAAGTATGGTTGTAAAGTCCACCGTCCCCCTCCGCTTTTTCGCCGCCCTTCCAGAAGAATTCCCCGAAAGTTTAATCACTCAATAAACGGCCGGAGCTTGCATCCGCGCGAAAAATGTGCTATACTATATCCCATCATCCGCATCGCTGGAGAAAGGGGGCCGGACTAAGGATGAAACCGCGTATCCCCCCGCATGTCCCCGTCTGCGGCGCGCTCATCGCCGGGATGCAGGTCCTCGTGTATTTCGGGACCCGCGCCCTGCCGCCCCTCAGTGCGCCGCACGACTGGAGCCTGCCGCCGGATCGGGCGATCCCCCTGATCCCCGCCTGGATCGCCGTCTATTTCCTCGCCTACGTCACGTGGGTCACGGGGTTCTGGCGGAACCTGAACGCCGGGCGGACGCGGGCGATCCGGATCACCTTCGCGTACGGAGCCGCGCTCCTCGTCTGCGGACTGTGCTTCGTGCTGATCCCCTGCACCATGACGCGGCCCGAGGTCCCCGGAGAGGGCATTTTCCCCGCCCTCGTGCGCCTTCTCTACCGGATCGACGAGCCGGGCAACCTCCTGCCGTCGATCCACGTGCTGGCGAGCTATTTCTGCTGGCGCGGACTAGCGGGTCGCCGGGAGGTCCCCCTCGCCGCGCGGCTCTTCTATCTCGCCTTCCTCCTCCTCGTCTGCCTGAGCATCCTCTTCGTGCGGCAGCACGTCCTCGTCGACATTCCCGCGGCGGCGGCGGTCGGAGAGGGGGCCTTCCGGCTCGCACGGGTCGTGAAGCCGGAGCGGTTTTTCCCGGAAACAAAACAACATCTGCATCCCCGGAGGTGACATCATGGATTGGACTCTCAGACCGTTCAACGCGGTATTCTTCGGCACGGCGGCGGTATTTCTCCTCCTCCTCATCGTGTCCAGCCTGATCCTGCGCGGCAGGAGCGAAAAGACCAGAAAGACCGTCCTCGTCGCGGCCTGCCTCGTCACGTTCGTCGGATTCTTCCTCTATAAATATGCCCTCTCCCTCGACGCGGAGTACGACCGCCTGATCGCGGATATGGACGGCTTCAACTGGTGGGGCGAGCTGCCCCTGCACCTGTGCAACGTGAACATGATCCTCATCCCGATCGCGGTCCTGACCGACTGCAAGCCGCTCAAGGGCTTCTGCTTCTTCGTCGGGCCGATGTGCGCGGCGATGGCGCTCACCATGCCGACGGCGGGCTTCGATCGGTATTCGATCTTTCTGCCGCGGATGCTCGGGTATTACGGCACGCACTTCATGGTCTTCGTCGAAGCGATCGCGCTTGTGACCTACGGGCTCTTTCGGCCCCGGTTCCGCGATCTTCCCCCGACGCTCGCGGCGATCTTTCTCATCACGTTCGCCGTCTTCCTCATCGACGCGGCGATGCGGCGGACGGGGGTATATGCCCGCGCGAACTACTTCTTCGCGATGGAGACGGAGGGCAATCCCCTCTTAGACATTTTCCGCGGGTGGATCCCGTATCCGTTCCTCTACCTGCTGCCGTGCCTGGTAATCCTCGCCGTGTACATGAGCGCGGTCATGGGGGCGTTCGCGCTGGGCCGGCGGATCGCGCGGGGGAAGCGTGCGAAAGGGTGAGCCGGCGTGACCGCGGGTCCCGCTTCTCCCTCGAAACGACATAAAACGGGCTGTCGCCCTCTTCTCTCCGAAGGAGGCGGCAGCCCGTTTCTTTTCTTCTTTATTTATGAATGCCTCTCCGCGTGCGTCCACGAGCGCCCGTAATTCTCGAGCGAGCCGAAGGACAGCCCGGCCCGCGTGATCCGCTCGAGCATCCACGGGAGCAGATCGATCGTCTCGGGGACGGTCTCGTGCATCAGGATGATGATCGGGGTGTCCGGCCACACGGCGACCTC
>JAFYBI010000237.1 GCA_017540285.1 Clostridia bacterium
GGCCATGGTCCCGGTGGCGTCCTGCGTCAGGGTCTGGTCGATCTTCAGCCCGATCTCCCGGCCCTTTTCGAAGACGCCGTCCACGGTGTGCGCTTTCAGGATCTTTTCCGCAAGTGTGAGTCCCATGTGTATTTTTCCTTTTGACTGCATAAATATTCTTGATTTTTCGATATCCGGTGAAAGGACGCGATAATTATACCACACGGGGCACAGGATGTCAAGGGAAAGCCGTTTTTTTCTGTTGATTTCGGCGCGGGAGTGTGCTATAATGGATCGAAAGCAATCCGATTCGGCAGAAAACACGGAGGACCCCATGAAACAGGGCAGCACGATCCATTTGAATCAGGGATGGCTCTTCCATCTCGGAGACGAGCCGGGCGCGGACTACATGGGCTGGGACGACCGCGCGTGGCGCCGCGTCACCCTTCCCCACGACTGGTCGGTGGAGCATCCCTTCGACCGGAAAAACGCGAGCGGGACCGGGTATCTCCCGGGCGGCACCGCGTGGTACCGGAAACACTTCGATCTTCCCGAGGACACGGCGGGCAGGCGGGTGCGGCTCACCTTCGGCGGCGTCTACAAGCACGCGTCGGTCTGGGTCAACAGCAACTACCTCGGCGGGCGCGCGTACGGGTATTCGACCTTCACCTTCGACGTCACGCCGTTCGTGCGGCCCGGAGAGAACGTGATCGCCGTGCGGGTCGAGCACAACGAGGCCGCGGATTCCCGCTGGTTCACGGGCTCCGGCATCTACCGCGACGTCACCCTGACCGTCACCGATCCCGTGTCCTTCGAGGACGGCGGGCTCTTCGTCACAACGGAATCGGTCGGCACGGACGGGCGGGCGATTTTGAAAATCGCCTACGAGACCGCGGGCGCCGACGGCGTTTCCTTCACCCTCGCGGACGGGGACGGGATCGCGGCGGAGACGGTCTCCGACGGCGCAGGCGGCGACGCACCCATGACCGTCCCGGCGGCGCGCCTCTGGTCGACGGACGATCCGCATCTTTATACGCTGACCGCCCGCGCGCTGAAGGAGGGAGCGGTCAGGACGGAGGCGGAGGTCAGAATCGGCATCCGTCAGTTCCGCTTCGACGGGGACCGGGGCTTTTTCCTCAACGGCGTCCCGATGAAGCTCAAAGGCGTCTGCGTCCATCACGACGCGGGGGCTCTCGGCGCGGCGGTCCCGAAGGACGTATGGCGCAGGAGACTTGAAAAATTCAAAGCGATGGGCTGCAACGCCATCCGCACGGCGCACAACCCGCCGGACACGCACCTGCTCGATCTCTGCGACGAAATGGGCTTCCTCGCAATGGACGAGGCGTTCGACGAGTGGGAAGGCGCGAAGAACAAGTGGTGGCAGGGACACAATGTCTATCCGCCGAAGCGCTTCGGCTACGCGGAGGACTTCCCGCTCTGGCACAAGGCGGACCTCGAGGCGATGGTGAAGCGCGACCGCAACCACCCCTCGGTGATCCTCTGGAGCATCGGCAACGAGATCGACTACCCGAACGATCCCTACGTCACGCCGCTCTTCGGGGAAGTCCTCGGCAACAACGACGCGAACAAGCCCGCCGCCGAGCGGATGTACGACGTCAAAAAGCCGGACGCCTCCCGCCTTCTCGTGATCGCGCGGGAGCTCTGCGGGATCGTTCACGCGCTGGACACGACCCGCCCCGTCACGAGCGCCCTGTCCTTCCCCGAGCTCTCGAACCGCACGGGATTCGCGGACGCGCTCGACGTCGTCGGGTACAACTACAAGGAAAAGTTCTACGAGGAAGACCACGCGGCGTATCCGGGCCGGGTGATTTTCGGCAGCGAGAACGGCAAGGGCGCGCGCGAATGGCAGACTGTGCTCGCCCACGACTACATCGCCGGGCAGTTCCTCTGGACGGGCATCGACTTCCTCGGCGAATGCCCCGGATGGCCGCGCCGCATCTCCCAGGCGGGCGTGCTCGATCTCTGCGGCTTTGAGAAGCCGGGGTACTGGCACCGCCGCGCGATGTGGACGGACGAGCCCTTCGTGAAGCTGGCGGTCTGCCGCGCGGACATCAAATGGGACTGGCCGGACATGGAGCGGTTTGCGTGGAACGGCGGGAACGGACAGCTCATGCGCGTCTGCTGCTACACGAACGCGGGCGAGGCCGAGCTCTTTCTGAACGGCGAATCCCTCGGCAGAAAGCGGGCGTCGGCGGAGGACCCGTGGCGGATCCGGTTCGAGGTCCCCTTCGCGCCCGGCGAGCTGCGGGCCGAGATCCCCGGCGCGTCGGACTGCCTCGTGACTGCCGGGGAGCCCGCGAGGATCGTCCTCGACGCCGGACGGCCGGTGACGGACGGGATCGCGCAGATCGAGGTGCGCCTCCTCGACGCGGGGGGACGTCCCGCCGCCCAGGACGCCGAGATCCGGTACCAGGTGCTCGGGGACGCCGAGATCCTCGGGATCGAGAACGGACGCCCGGACGACCTCACGCCGTATTCCTCCCATACCCGCCGCACCTGCGGTTCCCGCGCGATCGTCTACCTCCGGGTGAACGGCAGCGCCGCGCTGTACGCATGGGGGGAGAACGGGATGCAGGCGAACGCCGTGCTGCGCGCATAACGGAAAAAAACCGCCGAGGCGGATCGCAGAATCGAAAAACGGCCGTGCGGCGGTACAGGATGCACCGCTCCACGACCGTTTTTTCATCGGAAACCGGACGGTTCTCCGGCGTTTTTTCCCTGCCGTTTTCTCAGTCGAACAGGTCCCTTGCCTTCTTGCGTCCGATGTACAGCCCGCGCATGGCGTATTTCGCGACGAAGGGGTCCTCCGCCGTGGCGATCTGCGCCTTCCGGAAGCGCTCGTATTCCGCCTCGTCCATCGCAGCGACCTCGTCGGCCATGTTGTACAGCATCCCGTACGTCGACGCGACCGTCAGGATCTCGAGGCCGTATTCGCGGGAGAGATCGGTCATTTCCTCGGTCGTCAGGCCGTAGAACATGTCGACGTTGTGGCTCCGTTCCACGTTTGTGAGCTTGCGGAACTGCTTCAGACGCTCGCGGTTGTCCTCGGTGCGCACGGCAGTGAGGAACTGGCCGATGTTCATGGCGAAGGGCGTCATGAAGGAGAACGCGAAGGTCCCGCCGTCCTTCAGCACGCGCACGGATTCCCGCACGAACGCCTCCCGCTCGGCGCGATTGCTCATGTGATAGATCGGTCCGAGGGAGATCACGGCGTCGAACGAGCCGGACGCGAACCGGGAGAGATTCCGCGAGCTCGCGCAGTAGAATTCCTTCACGAGCGCGGCGCGGGGATCCGCTTCGAGCGCTTCCACGCGGTCCGCGATGAGGTCGCCCGCCGTCACTTCCCAGCCCCGCTCCGCAAAGCGGAAACAGAACTGCGCGCGCCCGGCGGCGGAATCGAGGAGGGTCCCTCCCGCCGGAAAGTATTTATCAAACAGCGAGGCGATGACCTCGTTCTCCGTCCGGATCAGGCGGTCGTCCTGCGTCTGTTCGCCGAAATAGCCGAAGTATTCGAACATGTTCATGGTTCAGTCCCCCACGGATGTTTCTCGGGAAATGCCGCTTCCCCGGATACATGATAGCACATCGGGCCTTTTCTGTCAAGTTTTTTTCGCGGGATTCCCGCCGCGATGCCGGAATTCGATGCGTCCGGACCGCTTTCACGCGCGGGAAAGCGTGAAATCCGCCCGCAGCTCCCCGATCGTCTCGCCCGCCATGGACCGGATCGCCCGGCACGTGGTCCCGATCAGCTCTTCGGACTCCAGCGTTTCAAGGAGCGCGTCATGTCCGTCCGGCGCGATCTGACGGAGGATGCGCGCAGTGACCGCCTGCCATGCGGTCTCCGTGCCGTCGGCGATCTTGAACATGACGCCGAGCCGCTCTTTTTTCAGCCCGAAGCAGTACACCCCGGACGCGCCGCCCTTCGCGACCACCCCGTCCGCCGCGTTGAGCACGGTGCAGAGGTAGCGGTTCCCGCGCACGAGATGCGGATAGCGGTGCATGAGCCCGGTCATCCGGCGGGCGGCGTCGGCGAAGCTCTTCTCCGGGATCAGATCGGGCGCGGCGAGGCAGAGGAAGGAGCGCGCCATCGCGTCCCCCGGCACGCCGAAGACCGGAACGCCGCAGCCGTCCGTGCCAAGCGCGATCTTCTCATACGGCGTCCCCGTGAAGAGCGAGACCGTACAGCGGATGAGCCGCTGCGCCGCGGAATCCGGGAGGTGATAGCCCCGCCCCGATCCGGTCAGCGCGCGCTGGACGAGGATCGCCCCGACGTGCTTCGGCGCGCAGCCGTGCCAGATCTTGCGCGGACCCTCGCCCCGCATGAGGGCAGCAAGCCTCGTCGGCTCGTGCGAGGGATAGCGCGGCCGAAGGACGAGATCGTCGTCCGTCACCCCGGCCTTCCGCATGAGGCGTTCGGCGACTTCCGTGCAGATCGGCTCCCCGGCGTTCGAGCCCGCCATGATCGCGCACTCCTCGTCCGTGAGGCCGTAAAGTTTGTCGAGACCGAGCAGCAGCATCGGCAGGGCCTGGATCGGCTTCGAGCACGAGCGGAAGAACACCCGATCCGCCCACCGGCCGCCCCGGTACCGCAGTCCGTCTTCGCCGACGACCGCGACGCATCCCTCATGCCGGTTTTCGATCAGCTCACCCCGGCTCTCCGTTGCCAAGAGCATCTTCCCCGCTCCTTTCCTCCGTCTCTGTGACCGGTTTTTCGGTTTTTTGTTCGGGCTTCTGCGGCTTCTTCGGCAAGAACTCGTCCCGGAGCCGGAAGACCAGCTCGCTTCCGACCCGCTCGAAGGCGTCGGGAACGTCGACGGTCGTGCCGTAAGGGCCGGCCTTCACGCGCAGAAGTCCCCACGGCGTCGGGATCGCGGCGTCAAAGCCGTCCGTCCCCCAGAGGCGCGGATCGAGCCGGAATTTCCGCCAGCCGGATCTCAGCATGCGAAAGCCGGTGAACCGGAGCGGCATCTCGATCACGGGCGCGCCGCCCCACGCGTGGGAGTGGTCGCCGTGAAAGTCGCCCCAGCCCTCCGCAAGCCCCTTCGGGCACTCCTCGATCACGCGGTCCCAGAGATGCAGCAGGCGGATGCCGTGCGCGGAGAACAGCCCGGTCTTCCACACGGCGAGGAGAACGTAGCGCATGAAATACGGCTGCACGTCGATCGCGGTCCCCTCGTCGAGGGCATCCTCCGTGACGATCCTCTCCATCAGCGCGCGGGCCGCCTTGCCGCGGATCATGCCGAAGAGAACGGCGAGCGTGTTCGCATGGCGGGAATAGTACGTCTTCGCCGGGTTTTCGGGCAGCCAGTCGCCCGGCGCGGGATCGCCTTCGTCCTTCGGCCACCCGTCCCGGTAGAGGCTCTTTTCGAAGTCATAGAATTCCCGGTTGAACGCCCCGCGGTGCCTCTCCCGCTCGTCCTTCAGGCGCCGCGCCTCCCGGATCTTTCCGAGCGTCCGGCAGAGCTCCTCGGCGGCCCGGAGCGCGTCGGACCAGAAGGCGTTGAGCACGGTCTGCCCGAGCGCCATGGGCGGATGATGCAGCTGGAAGCCGTCGATGTTCGCCCAGTCCACGAACATGTAGTTCGGGGGGGCCTCGATCACGCCGCGTTCACCGAGATAGGTGCGGAAGCGCGCGAGCAGCGTCTCCATCGCGGGATAACACGCCTCCGCGCACCCGCGGTCCCCGGTCCGGCGCACGTAATCCGCGAGCATCCGGACCCAGATGAGGCTGTAGGAGGTGTGGAACATGCGGCCGTCGGTCATCAGGAGAAGGTCCGCCGTCCGGAGCAGATCGAGGCGCGTCAGCCGCTCGTCGCCGAAGGTCATCCGGGTCATCGCGGCCTCGATGGCGTAGTCGCCGGTGCAGCCGAGCGTCTCCTGATGCGTCGGGCTGTCGAGGTGCAGCGTCTGGCGGCACATTTCGAGGGTGAACTTGCCGACCTCATAGATCCGGTTCAGCCCCTCGTCGGAGCAGCGGAACCATCCCTCGTTCGCGGGATCGACCGGATAGCGCACATAGGAGAGATGGGCCTCTGCCTCTACCCCGACGGGCGCCGAGACGGTCATCCACCCGACGCTGTACATCCTGAGGCTCCGCACGACAACGGTTTCTCCCGCCGGCACGGTCACGCGGAGGTGATCGGGCTTCGGCGCGCGCAGCTCATCCACGCCCACGCGTACGACGGCGGGCTCCGCGAGGGGATTTTCGATTTTCAGGATCAGATATGCCGAATAGATGCGCTCGAAGGATGCCCGCAGGGTGACGAGCCCGGCGAAGACCTCGCGCGCGAGCGTGTCCGGGAGGATCTCGGTCTCCTGAAGCGGCGGCAGTCCCGGATCGGCGAGGTTCCACGGGCCTTTGACGACGGCGGGGGCCTCTTCCTCCCCGGTCGGCGCGGTGAAGTCGTATGCGCCGAGCGACACAAAGCCCGGGAGCTCGCGCACGGTCCAGGTCTCGTCCGTCACGGCGAGCAGCTCGTCCCCCTCTTCGGCGGAGAGGATGAAGCCGCACTTCCCGGTGGAATAGTCGGTCATGACGCCGCAGCCGGTCCAGACGAGGACGCGCAGCTCGACCGTATTCCCCGCGACGGGGACGTCCCAGCGGTTGACGTACTGCTTCGGCATGGGCAGGGTGTTCGCGTAATCCCCGCCCGCCGCGACGGGTCCGGTGCCGACGTATGCGCCGCCCACCCAAAGCCGGAACTTCGGATCGGCGAACGCGGTGACGGTCAGGGTCCCCGGATAGCTCCGCGGGCGGCGCACGGTTTTGATGAACTCGACGGCGCGGAAAGAGAAGCCCTCGGGCGCGGGGGCGAACACCGTCGTCGGGTTGACGTCCGCGCCGGGATGGGCGGCGGGATCGAGCCAGAGGAACTTCGCGTCGGGATGGATCCGCGCGGCGGGGGTTGGCTCGGCGGTATAGGAAATGCGTCTGTCGTCGGTCATGAGTGGTCCTCGCAGTCAGTTGAATCGTTCTGTATCAAGTATAGCCCATCGGCCGCGGATTTGCAAGGGGTTTCGGGAGTGAGAGAAAAAATTTACACGAGGCCCGGAGCCGAAGGGGAGTCCTGTCAAACGGCCCTTTCCGTCATGATCCGTCTTTCAGGGACGGTAGGTCTCCTCCTTCAGCGGGGCGCTGTCGCCGAGCAGTTCGATCCCCCCGCTCCGTTCCCGGACGAGCCGCAGGACCTCCGCCATTTCCCGGCAGCCGCAGAGCTGGGTCTTCGCCTCTCCGAGAAACCCGTCGCGGATGCAGCCGTGCGCGCGGAATGCAGGCTCGTATTTCGGATATTTCGACGACACCTCGGGGATCCCGACGGTGCGGTGGCAGCGGATGGACCGTTCGATGATCTCCCCGGAACGCAGGCGGATATCCGCACGCACGGTTTCGGAGGACAGCCGGTTGGGAACGCCGAGCCTCTCCTCCACCGAATGCAGAAAGGTATTCCGGTCATGTCCCACGCCGACGAGCAGCACGGATCCTCCTTCGTCGTACAGCCGCCCCCAGCATCCTCCGGGACCGGTCGAGGTGTCCGTACGCTCCTCCCCGGCGACATACTCCCGCACTTTCGCGGGATCGCCGAAAACCGCCATGGAGTGGGTGGGATGGAGGGAGCGGACCCCGTCCCCCCGCGCAAGGATCCGGCGCAGCGCCAGCGTCGGGAGAGTACCCACGCAGGTCTTGTCGGAATTCATATCCATCGTTACGGGATCCTCTCCGCCGAGGGAGGCCCAGGTGTGCGTCGGGATGCAAAGCAGGCCGCCGTCGGGCGAAAAATCCTCCGTCACCCACGCGATCAGGGCATCGAGAAAGCCCTCTCCGCCGCCCTCGATCTCGCCCACCGCGCGGAGGGAGGTGTGGACGACGACGGGCCTGTCGTGCGGAACCTCCAGTTGTTCAAGCTGATGCATCAATGCCGTTCGTGAAGTCATCGGACTGTCCTCCGGTCAGGTTATTCTGAAAATGATCCCGTCCTGCGCGGCGGTACTGCCGCAGCAGCGTCCCGGTGCCGGTCAAAGGCCGACCGGTCCCGCCGCGGGGATCCCTTTTCTATCATATCACATTTTCGAAAGGCGGGCAAGAGCTTTTGTTCACTCCGGGGAAAAAACGGCGCGCCTTCCCATCAGGTCCACGCAAAAAGGAGGACGCGCAGACAGCGCCTCGTGCGGATCGTTTCCGGGATTCGAACCCCCGGTTTGCAAGCAAACCGAAGAGCTTCCGGGGACGTGCAGTGATTCGGACATACACCTGACGGCCAGTCGCTGAGCCGGTCTCCGAAGCGAACAAAGGAAGCTCTGCGCGTTTTCTCGCCCATCAGGTCCACGCAAAAAGGAGGACGAGCAGACAGCGCCTCGTGCAGATCGTTTCCGGGATTCGAACCCCCGGTTTGCAAGCAAACCGAAGAGCTTCCGGGGACGTGCAGCGATTCGGACATACA
>JAFYBI010000018.1 GCA_017540285.1 Clostridia bacterium
AAGGTCACGGGGATCCACGCATCCGGCTCCTCGCCGCGGTCCTTTGTGAGGCCGACGCGGAGGGAGAGGATGTCCCATGCCCCGCCGGGGTCGTTCGCGCGGCTGATCGAGCCGTCGGCGAAGGTGGAGTCGATGCGGTTCGAAAAGAGCAGGGCGATCGTTTCACCGCCGCGGGAAAGCCGGAACCAGACGCGGCCGGTCCGCCCGACGGGTTCCGCGTCGCGTGTCAGGACCTGATTCGCGCTGCCCGTCACGCTTGCGGACGTATAGGCTTGATAGAATTCTTTCGTGGTCATGATGTGCCTCCGGGAATGATCTTTCCCCTATTATAGCAGAGAACGTCCGAAAAGGGAACGGGATCGGCGAAAAAAACGCAAAAACCTTGCGCACAGCGGCGATTTGTGATACAATGAACTGAAAATTCATGAAAAGGGAGGATACCCCATGATCCCCGCACCGCTTTACAAGGATCCCATTTACAACGGCGCCGCCGACCCCATGGTCATCCGCAAGGAATCGGACGGCAGATTCTATATGTTTTATACCCAGCGGCGCGCCAATCAGCAGGTGGAGGGCGTCTCCTACTGCTACGGCTGCGCCATCGGCGTCGCGGAATCCCCCGACGGGGCACACTGGCACTACCGCGGCGCGCTTGATCTCGAATTCGAGTTCGGACAGAACACCTTCTGGGCGCCCGAGATCGTCTATGACCGGAGGACCGCGCGTTATCACATGTTCGTCTCCTATATCCAGGGCGTCTACTTCGACTGGGGCGGCGATGCACGCATCGAGCACTACACGTCGGAGGACCTCTTCCGCTGGACCCGCGAGGGAAGCCTCTCGTTCGGATCGGCGCGGATCATCGACCCCTGTCTCTTTGAACTGCCCTCCGGCGGCTGGCGCATGTGGTACAAGGACGAGAGGCAGGACTCCGCCACCTGCTGTGCCGACAGCCCCGACCTCTTCCGATGGGAATACCGCGGCATCGCGTGCGGCGATCAGCCCGAGGAGGGCCCGAACGTCTTTTCCTTCGGCGGGAAGTACTGGATGATCGCGGACGTCTGGGACGGGCTGGCGGTCTATTCCTCCGACGACTGCGAGCACTTTGTCCGCCAGCCGGAGAATATCCTCCGCGAGAGCGGCACGAGGCGTGACGATCAGGGGCGCGGCGCGCATGCGGACGTCTATGTCGCCGGGGACCGCGCGTTCATTGTCTACTTCACCCATCCCGATCCGGTTGATCGTCCGCGGAGTGCGGTGCAGATGGCGGAGCTGAAGATCGAAGACGGACGCCTCACCTGCGACCGGAACGCGGAATTTGACGCCGATTGGCGCGCCTGACGGGGGAGGGAAGGGCGGAGAGGATCTTCCTCTGTCCCCTGCGGCATCGTCGCCCGGCGCGCTTCCCGTGTTTTCCGTGTTGACAAATCCGCGCGGCTGTGCTATACTGTCTGCACAAACCACATCACACGGCGGGAGGCGGGAATATGCGGAACCGGAAAGTCCAGCGGATGCTGCGCAAGTCCGGCGAAAAGGGACTGAGTCCCAAGGACAGCACGGGTCTTCTCGATCTGACGCCGTACGAAGCCGTGAAGGACATCATCAAAAAAGAAAAGGCCGCCGCGATCCGAGAGGCAAAGGAGAAACTCAGGGAGCTCGAAGAGGAAAAAGCCGCGGAGTCGACCGCATCCGTCCCGCCGCCGGAAACCGAAGCGGAACCCGAAAAGACGGACGGCAAAACGCCCGACGAACCGAAACCATAACAAAACCGCACGGAACGAAAACTCCGTGCGGTCATTGCTTTCAGCCTGCCCGCGCAACCTCCGGTTGGGAGGACTTGACAACGCATCGCTTGACACCCGTTTGGTTTTGCGGTATCATGTGGGCAGAATCCGGATTCCAAATCACATCGTATCGGAAAGGAAACTGATATGACCGTTTCTGAAAAAATCATCGAACTCAGACATGCGAAAGGCCTCACGCAGGACGCTCTTGGAGACCTTCTCGGCGTCACTGGCCAAGCCGTATCCAAATGGGAGACAAGCGCCAGCATGCCCGACATCCTGCTTCTGCCGAAGCTCTGTGAAACGCTGGGCATCAGTATCGACGAATTTCTTGACGTTCCGGAAGAGGTCCGACATGTCAACATCATCCGTGATTTCTGCGCTTCTGCTCGCCGCAACGGACGCGCCAAGACCTGCTGCGACGCCGTCGGACGTCTGTTCGAGCCGGAAAACGACGACTATGCAAGAGGAAATGTTGTTTCGCTTTCGCCGTCCGGGATCCGTGTCCTCATGAATCAGCACAGGGAGGCGGACGGCACGATACGCATATCCGACGACAGCGCTTGCGCCTTTTTGCTATACGGGAAAGAGATCGAGGACGATTTGCTGTCCGTAAAGGCAGACGACCTTACCGAACTGTTCGGTATCCTCGCAGACGATCGCGTTCTTTCCCTTCTGCGAGCCACTTCCGTAGATCATGCCGTGTCTTTCGCAACACTCAAGGAACAGTCAGGCCTCAGCGATGAGGAAATCCGCCCGATCCTGCTCGCGCTGGCGGAAAGGAGAATCCTCGGGATCGGCTGGGACCATGAAATCCGCCGCGGCTATCTTCGCATGGAAGGTTTCGCGGCGGTGATGATGATCCTCGCCGGATGCCGCGGGATGGACTGCGGCGGAGTCGGCTTCAACGCCGTCTGGATGAACTGTGCGAGCAACTGACAGAGAAAAGGCCGACGGATTGCGTCAGCCTTTTTCGTTTTGATCGGCGCAGATGACTTGTCCGCCGACAATCGTCCTCACGACCCGGATCTCCTCGTCGAACAGCGTGAAGTCCGAGCGGGTGCCGGGCGAGAGCGTTCCGCGGTCCCGGAATCCCATGATCCGCGCGGGGGAGGCCGTGATCATGTACACCGCGTCGACGAGGGGGATCCCCGCCCCGACCATCGTCCGAACGAGGCGGTCCGCGGTGGCGACGCTTCCGGCAAACGCGCTCCGGTCGGTCAGCTTGGCGACGCCCTCTTCGACGATCACCGGCAGGCCGTTTTCTTTTGCCCCGAGGATCGACGGTCCCTCCGGCATCCCCGCAGCGCGCATGGAATCCGTCACGAGCGCGAGATGGTCCCGGCCCTTGAACTTCACGGCATAGCGGAGAAGCTCCGGCGGCAGGTGGCATCCGTCCGCGATCAGCTCCGCCGTCATCCCGTCGAGGTAATACGCCGCTTCGAGCACGCCCGCGACCCGGTATGCGTTGACCCGGTGGACGGTGCTCATGCAGGAATAGAGGTGCGTGACGTGGGTGAAGCCCATCCGGTACGCGCGCTCGACGTCGGCGAAATCGGCGTCCGTGTGCCCGATCGAGGGCAGGATCCCGCGCGCGGTGAGCTTTTTGGCAAACGGTTCGGCTCCCGGCAGCTCCGGCGCGGCGGTCCAGCGGAGGATGCGGTCGGAAGCGGCGAGGATCGCGTCGGTCTCATCCTCGTCAAAGGGATGGATGAAGCGGTCCTCCTGCGCGCCCTTCTGCGAGACGGCGAGGTACGGCCCCTCGAGGTGCAGCCCCGGCATGTCCGGCAGATCGGGATCGTTCCGCACGGCGTCGAGCGCGGCGGCGGAGGTGACGATCCGGGCGGCGTCGACCGAGGTGGTCGTCGGAACGAGGGTCGTCGTGCCGTGCTCCGCGTGCGTCCGGGCGGCGGTCCGGTAGGCGTCGGGCGTTCCGTCGAGGAAATCCGCGCCGCCCGCTCCGTGGGTGTGGATGTCGATCCATCCGGCCGAGAGGTACGCCCCCGCCGCGTCGATCACCCGGTCCGGGACGGCGTCGAAGGGGTGCTCATCCCGCGTCACGGCGAGGATCGTCCCGTCCCGGAACCAGACGTCAAATCCGTCGAGGATCCGGTTCTCCCCGACGATGCGGGCATGGATGATCTTTGTTGTCATAAGGCGGCGAGCTCCGTTTCCCGTCCGTCCGCCTCCATCGATCGGATCAGCGCGTCAATGACGAGAACGGGATAGACCAGCTCCTCCGGCGTCTGACGGACCCGGCCGTCCCGCAGCATCGCGGCGACCTCCTCGAGCTCCGGCATGAAATAGTCCGCGCCGAGGTCGATCCGCTCGCATGCGATGCCGTATCCGCCGAGGTAGACGGTGATCGAATAACCCGTTCCGAAATAGGCCGTGACGTCGAAGGCCGGATAGTGGAATACCGCGGGGACCCCGTCGCCCTTCCGCTTTGCCTCGACCGAGACGATCCCCTGGCCGAAGACCTCCGTGACCATCTGCACGAGGTGCTGGGAGTAGAACCAGAAATTACCGTACTCGTTCACGAGATTGACCGGTGCGGTGACGTGCCCTCCCGTGACCGATCCGGCCTTCTCCCGCGCGAGCGCCTTCATCCGCACCGTTCCCGCCGCGCCTGCGAGCGAGGACCCGCCGCAGAGCAGGAGATGCTTTTCCCGGGCGAGCCGCACCAGCTCCCGCGCGTCGTCGACCGAGGCCGTGATCGGCTTGTCGATCCAGAGCTTCGCCCCGTCGCGGAGGTAGGGCAGGGCATACGGCAGATGCAGCCCCCCGTGCCGCGCGGTGATCATCACGGCGTCGACCTCACCGGCGTATGCCGCGGGATCCGTCGAGGAGCGGCTCACCGCCGTCTTCTCCGTGACCGCAAGGTTCGACGCCTCATCCCCCATGATGCCGATCAGTTCGAGATCGGGGAAACGCTTTTCCCCGGAGCGCGGCGCGAGAACGGAGGCAAATCCCGCGCAGTGGCTGTTTTCCGAGCCGAGAATCGCGATCTTGTACATGCGCTCACCTCATTTCGTCACGGGCAGGGGATTTGCCGCGTGGACCAGTTCCATGATGCGGATCTGCTGCACGAGCTTTTCGGGCTTGATGAGCAGCTCCGCGCCTGCCGTCAGATGCTCGTAGAGGTTCCGGTAGAAGATCTTCGGCCCGGCGTCGAACGCGTTCCCGGTCAGATCCTCTTCGAACTCGTGCCACGGCAGCTTTTCCGAGCAGTACGCCGGGGAGATGCCGTCGTCGCGGTTGATGGGTTCGAAGGTGAAGGCGGGCATCGGCGTGTCGTCGAAGTACTTCCAGCGGATCTTCGACGTGGTGGCGGAGAGGGAGCCCTTCTGCGCGGCGATGCGGTAGGTGAAATCGCTGTACGCGTCGGACGGATTGATCTCGAGGTCGATGAGCGGACGGTCCGGCGCCGTCAGGATGAGCTTCGCATAGTCCTCGGCGTCCCCGGCGGAGTTGATCCGCTTCAGGACGGAGAAGACCTGCGGCATCCCGTCGTAATCGAGCAGCGTCAGCGCCTGATCGAGCGGATGCGGCCCGGTGTTCTGCAGGCATCCGCCGTAGTACCGGAGAGAGGTCTGCCAGTCCCAGCGACGCTGGAAGCCGGAGAAACGGATCGTGATCTGTTCGACTCTGCCGAGGAGTCCCGTCGCGAGGATCTCCCGGATGCGGGTGAAATACGGCGCGACGCGGGACTGCTGGAACACGGTCAGCGTGACGCCGTTTTCCTTCGCCGTGCGGATCATGTCCTCGCACTCCATCGCGTACTTCGAGAACGGCTTCTCCGAGACGACGTTCTTCCCGTACCGCAGGGCTTCCATGGTGACGGGGTAATGCAGGTGGGAGAAGGTCGAATTCACCACGACGTCGACGTCGTCCCGCCGGAGGATCTCGCGGTAATCGTCGGTGACGTCGCACCCGTATTCCTCGGCGGCGCGCGCGCGTCTCGCATCGATCTTCTCGGCGACCGCGACCACGCGATACCGCTCGCGTCCTTCTTCCGAGCGGAAATACGCGCCGTGGATGTCGCGTCCGCTCCGTCCCTGTCCGATGATGGCGACATTGAGTTTGTTCATTTTCGTTTCCTTTCTTCGGGGACGTGCCCCGTATCGTGTCGTTCGAACGGTTTCTCTATGCTTTTACAGCAGTTTTTCACCGCTGTCGGGATCACAGTACAGAACGGCGTGCGGGTGAGTGCGCAGGATCGTCGCGGGGCAGGACTCTCCGATCGGCCCGGTGACGGTGGCAAAGACCGCTTCGGCCTTCGACGGCGCGGGAACGGAGCAGAACATCGCCCCGGCGCGCGTCAGGGCGGGGATTGTCAGCGTCAGGGCGTATGCCGGCACATCGTCGAGCGCAGGGAAGCACCCGTCGTGGACCTGCTGCATCCGGCAGACCTGGTCCAGCGGGACCTTCTTCACGAGGACCGGATCATGGAAATCGGCGACGCCCGGATCGTTGAACGCGATGTGTCCGTTCTCCCCGATCCCGAGGACGGTGATGTCGGCGGGATGTGCTTCGAGGAGCGCGGCGTACCGGGCGGCCTCTTCCTCCGCGTCCTGCGAAGGATCGATCAGATTGACCGATCTCAGGGGGACGAGCGCGAAGAGGTGTTCATGGGCAAGCGCTACT
>JAFYBI010000238.1 GCA_017540285.1 Clostridia bacterium
ATGGTGCATCAGCACTTCAAGCTGGTCGATGTGTTCACGGTGCTCGACAACATCATCCTCGGCATCGAGCCGAACACGCTGGGCTTTCTCCGGCGCAGAGACGCGCGCGAAAAGGTGTTGAAGCTGTCCGAAACCTACGGCCTCAACGTCGATCCGGACGCGCTCGTCGAGGATATCACCGTGGGCATGCAGCAGCGCACGGAGATCCTCAAGATGCTCTACCGGGACAACGAGATCCTGATCTTCGACGAGCCGACCGCCGCCCTGACCCCGCAGGAGATCGGTGAGCTGATGCAGATCATCAAGGGCCTCGCGGCGGAGGGCAAATCGATCCTCTTCATCTCGCACAAGCTCAACGAGATCATGGAGATCGCCGACCGCTGCACGGTCCTGCGCAAGGGGAAATACATCGGTACGGTCAACATCGCCGAGACCACCAAGGAAGAGCTCTCGAACATGATGGTCGGCCGCGACGTCAAGTTCGCCGTGGACAAGGAGCCTCCCAAAACCGGGAGGACCGTTCTCGCGGTTGAGAACCTCTCCGTCCGGAGCCGTCTTCACAAGAAGAACGCGGTCAGCGGCGTTTCCCTCACCGTACATGCCGGGGAGATCGTCTGCATTGCGGGCATCGACGGCAACGGACAGAGCGAATTCGTCAGCGCGATCACGGGACTCGAAAAGCCGGAGCCCGGCAGCCGGATCCTTCTCGAGGGCGAAGACATCACGAAGAAGAGCATCCGGTACCGCAACACCCACGGCGTCAGCCACATCCCGGAGGACCGCCACAAGCACGGGCTCGTGCTGGACTACACGCTCGAGCAGAACATCGTCCTGCAGCGGTATTTTGAAGAAGCGTTCCAGCACGGCGGCTTCATCCGGTTCGACCAGGTGCGCGGCTACGCGGAAGCGCTGATCGAGAAATTCGACGTGCGCTCCGGACAGGGACCGACCACGTTGGCCCGCAGCATGTCCGGCGGCAATCAGCAGAAAGCGATCATCGCGCGCGAGCTGGACCGCAGCCACAGCCTCCTCGTCGCCGTGCAGCCGACGCGCGGTCTCGACGTGGGCGCGATCGAATTCGTCCACCGGGAGATCGTTGCCTCGCGCGACGCGGGGGCCGCCGTCCTTCCCGTATCGCTGGAGCTGGACGAGGTCGTGAACCTTTCGGACCGCATCCTCGTCATGTATGAGGGAGAGATCACCGGCGAGCTGGATCCTCATACGGCCACCATGCAGGAGATCGGCCTGTATATGGCCGGCGCCAAACGGCAGAATCCGAAGAAGGGAGGAGGCGCGGCATGAAAACGAACAATCAGAAAGCAGGCTTCCTCGAAAACGCCGCCGTGCGCTCGGTCCTCGCGGCCCTGATCTGCATCCTCGGCGGGCTCGTCGTGGGACTGATCGTGCTGGTTCTCCTGACGGCCTTTGCGGAGGACATCTCCGTCGCCGAAGCGTTCTCCGGCATCGTCATCGTGCTGGGAGGCCCCTTCTCCGGCGGCAGCACGCAGGACATCCTCTTCCAGATGGGCAACATGCTCTTCCAGTCGACGCCTCTGATCCTCACCGGCTTATCCGTCGCGCTGGCCTTCAACACGGGGCTTTTCAACATCGGTGCGCCGGGGCAGTACCTGATGGGGGCGATGGGCGCGCTCCTCGTCTCCCTCTCCATCCCGACCACCGCGGTTCCGGCGGCCATCGTCTGGATCCTCGCGCTTCTCACCGGGACGCTCCTCGGCGTGCTCTGGGGCGCGATCCCGGGGTTCTTCAAAGCCCGCTTCAACGTGAACGAGGTCATCGTGTGCATCATGACGAACTGGATCGCCGCGAACGTCGTCTCGTGGGTGTTCAAGTCGACCGGTGACCGCTTCATCAATGTCGCGGAGACCAAGATCAACTTCATCCGCAAAACGGCATCGAACGGCGTTGCCACCGCGACCCTCGGGCTCGACAAGCTCTTCGCCGGATCCTACATGGATATCAGCCTCTTCCTCGCGGTCCTGATCGCCGTCGTGCTCTACGTCGTCATGAACCGGACCACGTTCGGCTATGAGCTCAAGGCCTGCGGCTTCAACAAAAACGCCTCGAAATACGCCGGGATGAACGAACAGCGCAACATCATCCTTTCCATGGCCATCGCCGGCGGACTCGCAGCCTGCGGCGCGGCGTTCTGGTGCCTCAACGGCGCGCAGGACTTCAAGTGGGACACCTATCTGACGCTCCCGGCGGACGGCTTCAACGGCATCCCGGTCGCCCTGCTCGCGAGCAACAACCCCATCGGCGTCATTTTCTCGGCGATCTTTCTGAAGCACATCACCGTCGGCGGCTCCAACCTGGCCGCGCAGACGTCGTTCAACGAATACGTCTCGCCGCTCATCATCGCCGTCATCATCTATTTCTCGAGCTTCTCGAAGCTCATCAAGGATATCCTTGCCCGCCGCGTGACCAGAGCACAGCATTCCCGGACCGCCGCCCCGCCGCCTGATAGGGAAGAGAGCAAAGCGGACGGCGACGCGAAAACAAAGGAGGAATGAGAAATGATCTTTCTGATTCAAAAAACACTGATCTTTACCATTCCGCTGCTGATCGTCGCCCTGGCCGGCATGTACGCCGAGCGCAGCGGCATCATCAACATCGCGCTCGACGGAATCATGATCTTCGGCGCGTTCGTCGGGGCGCTCACGGCGCTGATCATGCGGAAATCGCCCTTCTTCGTCGACCACAATCAGCTGACCTTCCTTCTCGCGATGTTGATCGCAGCGGCTGCCGGCGCGCTCTTCTCGCTGCTCCTGTCCTTCTCCGCGGTCCATCTGAAGGCGGACCAGACGATCGGCGGCACGGCGCTGAACATGCTGGCTCCGGCCATCGCGCTGCTCGTCATCAAGGTGTTCTTCACGAAGGATATGCTCGAAATGGAACGCGCGGCGGATTCGAGCGGTACGATGAAGGACTTCGGCTTCGTGATCCTCAACGACGATCTCGGACCGGTCGGCAGCGTCTTCTTCGACAAGGCGTATATCTCGACCTTCCTCGCCGCGGGACTCTTCATCCTCCTCTCCGTGTTCATCTACAAGACCAAGACCGGCCTGCGACTTCGTGCCTGCGGCGAACATCCTCAGGCAGCGGCCAGCGTCGGCATCGACGTGATGAAGATGCGCTACCTCGGCACGACGATTTCCGGCGCGCTGGCGGGTCTCGGCGGTTACATCTACATCGCCACCGTCGCCAACGGGACCGCCTCCGGCTCGGTTGCCGGCATGGGCTTCCTCGCGATCGCCATCATGATCTTCGGCAACTGGAAGCCGCTCGGCATCGCCCTCGGCGCGCTCCTGTTCGGATTCCTCAAATGCCTCGGGGTGATCTACGCGCAGATCAGCATCCCGATCCGCGGACAGGACGTCTACTTCCTGCGCGACCTCGATCTGCCGATGTACTTCTACAATCTCATCCCCTACGTGGCCGTTCTGGTCGTGCTGGCCTTCACCTCGGCAAGCTCCAGAGCGCCGAAAGCGGAAGGCATTCCGTACGACAAGGGAGCAAGGTGAGATCCGAAGGGGACGCATGACGGACCTCCCCGCGCCAGGAACCCGAGAAGAATATAAAAACGCACCGGGCAGCACAAAACCGTGTTGCCCGGTGAACTTGTTTCAGCCTGTGATGCCGGTCGGACTGTTTCCCAAAACGCCGTGATACCCGTTCACGCCTCCCTCGCCGCTCTTGCCATCGCCTGCAGGTTTTCGAGCGGGATGTTCGGCGCGAGGTCGCATCCGGGCGCGAGAATGAAGCCGCCGTATGGCTTCATCGATTCGCAGAGGGATTTGCTGATGGCGTACACTTCGTCCGCCGTCTTCGAGGCGAGGATGTGCGCGGGGCTGAGATTCCCGAAGAGAGCGCACCGTCCCGCGGAATCCTGCTGCGCGCGGACCATGTTGATGGAATCGACGGAGAAGACGCTCATGCCGGTCTCCGCAATGATCGGAACGAGCTTGTCCGTTTTACCGCAGATATGGATCAGATAGTTCGGACACTTTGCCGCGAGCCGCTCTTTGACCTTGATATCGGCGGGCAGGACGAACTTCTCGAAGTCCGCGGGCCGGATCAGATCGCCGGACGCCGCCGGTTCCGGCACGGTAATGAGATCGAGGCCGCAGTCGACGAGGTCTTCGAGATACGCGATCACGATCTCCGCGGCGAAATCGACGACCTTTTCAACATCCTCTTCCTCGCCGGTCAGAAGCTCGACCATGAAATCCTCGACGCCGAGCATCTGCGCCGCCATGGTGAACGGACCGAAGAAGCCGCCGCCGATCATCGTTTCGTCCCCGACGAGGCGGCGCATTTCCCGCATCTGTACGAGCGTGCGCTGATACCAGAAGTCCGCTCTCATGTCGGCGATGACGCACTTCACGTCATACTTTTCGACGTCCTCGAGCGAGGTGAGCTGGTGGGTGATGATCTCCGCGGCGAGGGCGTCCATTTCGATCTTCCCGCCCATGACCGCCATCATCGGCCACGCGGCGGCGCATCCGGAGGTCATGATCTCCGTGCCGATCTCGCGGTAGGCGTCGACCAGAAGCTGGGCCCCGGCGTCCGGAAGATCGAGCATGCTCGCCATCGTCAGCCCGTGCCGCGCGGCGATCCACATCTGACCGTTGAGGACGGCGAAGGGGGCGCGGTCCGTTTTCTCAAAGTGAAGCGTTTTCAGGACTCGTTCCTTGTTTGTCATGTCTGTTTCCTTTCCGTTATGAAATCGTCGTACTTCGGCGTTGCTGTCGTGACGCATCAATACTCAATTC
>JAFYBI010000239.1 GCA_017540285.1 Clostridia bacterium
CGGCAGACCGCGCGGGGATCGATCCGGGCGGCTGCGAGCGTCTGCGACACCGCGCTGCGGATCGCCTCCGACGGGATCCCCTTCCGGCAGCCGATGCCGAGGGTCACGACGCGGGGGATCAGGCGAAGCGTCACGTCAAACGGTTCTTCCGTCCTGACGCCGATACGGATGCCGAGCAGGCCGCTTTCCCCCCTGACCAGTCCGGGTGCAAGAGCATCCGGCAGCGGGAATTCCGACGAAAGGGGGATATCCCCCGTGAGGATCGCCGCGGAAACGGCCTTGGCCGTCTCCATCGACGAGATCGCGCAGGCATGGGAAGCCGCCCATGCGTCGCATGAGAACCGGCCCGCGCCGTCGGTCGCCGTAGTGACGACGGCAAGCGCGCCGAGCTTTGCCGCCAGCAGTCCGGCCAGCGCATTCGCGCCGCCGATGTGGCCGGACAGGATCGGGATCACGTACCGTCCCCGGTCGTCCAGCACCAATACCGCCGGATCCTCCGTCTTGCTCCGGAGATGCGGCGCGATATCACGTACGGCGATCCCGCAGGCCCCGATGAAGATCAGCGCGTCATGCGCGGAGAACAGGTCACCCATGTCCGCGGCGATCTTCGCATGGGAGGTGAAGCCGTATTTCCCGGCGAATTTTTCGATGGAATGCACGTCGGCAGACGGCAGGGCGAGGACCTCGCACACCTTGCGCGCGAGCAGCGCCCCTGCATCGGAGAAGCAGATCACGGCCGTCCTCATGAGCGCGCCTCGCGGAACTCCGTCGCAAACGACGGATCGTACAGCTTTGAACGTTCAAAGGGTTCCCCGAGCACGCCACCGATCACGATGAGCGCCGTCTTGGTGATCCCGTTCTCCCGTGCGGTCTCCTCCAGGGAGGCAAGCGTGCAGCGAAAGATCTTCTCGTCCGGCCACGAAGCTTTATACACGATGGCAGCCGGCGTGTCGGCCGGATATCCGCCTGCGGTCAGTTCCTTCGTCACCGTGCCGAGCAGTCCGGTGCTGAGGAACAGGACCATGGTCGTGCGATGCGCGGCAAAGGAACGCAGTTCCTCCCCTTCCGGCACGGGCGTCCTTCCGGCGGCCCGGGTGATCACCACGGACTGCGACACGCCGGGAAGGGTATATTCGGTCTTCAGCGCCGCCGCTGCGCCTGCAAACGAGCTGACGCCCGGCGTGATGTCGTATTCGATCCCCAGCCGGTCGAGCTCACGCATCTGCTCGCCGATCGCGCCGTAGAGGGATGGATCCCCCGAATGCAGACGCACGGTCATCTTGTGCTCCGATTCCGCCTGCGTATAGACGGCGATCACTTCCTCAAGCGTCATTTTCGCGCTGTCCCGCAGCTCGCACCCCGGCTTCGCATAAGAAAGCAGCTCCGTGTTGATGAGGGACCCGGCGTAGACGATCACGTCCGCTTCTTCGAGCAGCCGCTTCCCGCGCAGGGTGATGAGATCCGCCGCGCCGCATCCGGCTCCGACAATATGTACCATATCAGGATTCCTTTCGTATTCGTTCGAGGATCGCGTCCGCAGCTCCCGTCTTTCCGAGGATGCCGCAGACGTTCGAAAAGGTCACGGCTCCCGTCTGCATGGACCTTATCGTCTTCTGATGGGTCAGATGGAATTCCATCCGCTCCATCACGCTTGCCATGACCGCGCCGCGCAGTCCCGCTTCCCCGAGGATCGCGAGCATGTCGTCGGTCATCGCGCTGTCCATGATCCGCCGCACGGTATCGGCCGGTGCGCCGCACATCCCCGCGTGGGCTGCGAAGATCTCTGCCCGGCAGTCGCCGTACCGCGAATGCGTGTTGAAGATCCCGCCCGCCAGCTTGACCAGCTTGCCGATGTGCCCGACGAGCAGCGCTTCCTCAAATCCCGCCTCCGCCGCAAGCGAGAAGGCGTCGCCGATGAAGTTCGAGACCGTGACGGCCGTATCGGGATCGATGCCGAGCTCGTTTTTGATAAAATCCGCACCGTAGTTGCCGGGCACGAAGAGGACGGTCTTCCTGCCGTCCGCCGCGCGCATCGAGAGCTCCGTGCGGATCGTCTCCACGACCGCTTCGTCGCTCATCGGCTCGACGATCCCCGTCGTCCCGAGGATCGAAAGCCCGCCCACGATGCCGAGGCGCGGATTGAAGGTCTGTTTTGCGATCTCTGCGCCTTCCGGCGCCGAAATGATTACGTTCAGCCCGCCGCCGTAGCCGTGTTCCTCCATGACCTCCCGCAGCGCTTCCGCGATCAGGCGGCGCGGCATGGAGTTGATGGCGGCCGCCCCCACGGGCTGATCGAGGCCGGGCCTGGTCACCCGCCCGATTCCTTCGCCGCCGTCGATCGTGACCGTGTGCGGTTCGGATGTCTTTTCCACCTGGGCATACACGGTCATCCCGTTCGTCACATCCGGGTCGTCGCCGCTGTCCTTGACGATCCCGCAGGAAACAAAACCGTCCCCGCGCGTGATCTCCCGGACCTCGAGCGTCAGTCCGATCCCCCGCGGCGTCATGAGCCAGACGGTC
>JAFYBI010000240.1 GCA_017540285.1 Clostridia bacterium
CTATCTGATGGACCGCTTCCGGGAGGCCGCGGAGACCATGACGCCGTCCGCCCTGATCGAATATGTCGCGGAGGAGAGCGGATACAACAAGATGCTTTCCGAGATGACCGACCTCACCGAGCGAGACGAGCGGATGAGCAACATCGGCGAACTCGTCTCGGCAGCCCGCGCCTATGAGGAAACGGCGGAGGAGCCCACCCTCGTCGGATTCCTCGAAGACGTCGCCCTCGTGTCGGACGTCGACAAATACGACGAGACCGCGGACGCCGTCGTGCTGATGACGATCCACTCTGCGAAGGGCCTCGAATTCCCGGTGGTCTTTCTGCCCGGGATGGAGGAGAACATCTTCCCGAGCTTCCAGACCCTCCTCGTCCCGGAGGAGCTCGAAGAGGAACGCCGCCTCGCCTACGTCGCCATCACCCGCGCGAAACGCCGTGTCTACATCACGCACGTCCACGACCGCATGCTCAACGGCCGTACGAGCGCGAATCCCGTCTCCCGATTCGTCTCGGAGATCCCCGAGGATCTCTGCCGGAAGGAAGAGGAGCTCCCGGAGGAGACCGAGCTCCGCCAGCTCCGGCAGCGTCCCGCGAAGCAGAAGCCGGTGAACCATTTCGTCAACGAGACCTCGAAGCCGTCTCCCGCGCTGGCCAAGACCAGGGTGTCGAAAACGCCCGCGCTTCAGGCTGGCGACACCGTGCGCCACGTGACCTTCGGGATCGGGCGCGTGCTCTCCGTCCGTCCGATGGGCGGGGACACGCTCTACGAGATCGCCTTTGAAACCGTCGGCACCAAAAAGCTCATGGCGACCTACGCGCGGCTGACCAAGCTCTGAACTACATCAATTCAACTATACAAGGAAATCCAACATGAAAAACGACAAGAAACTCGTCTCGGAAATCACGTCCATGGACGTCGATTTCGCCAAGTGGTACACGGATATCTGCAAGAAAGCTGACCTCATCGACTACTCGAGCGTCAAGGGCTGCATGATCATCCGCCCCTACGGCTATGCCATCTGGGAGAACATCCAGAAGATCCTCGATACCCGCTTCAAGGAGCTCGGGCATGAAAACGTCTATATGCCGATGTTCATCCCGGAATCCCTCCTGCAGAAGGAAAAGGACCACGTGGAAGGCTTCGCGCCCGAGGTGGCGTGGGTCACGCACGGCGGCAACGAGGAGCTCCCGGAGCGTCTCTGCGTCCGTCCGACGTCCGAAACCCTCTTCTGCGAGCACTACGCCAACATCATCCGCTCCTGGCGCGACCTGCCGAAGCTCTATAACCAGTGGTGCTCCGTCGTCCGCTGGGAAAAGACCACCCGTCCGTTCCTGCGCAGCCGCGAATTCCTCTGGCAGGAAGGGCACACGATGCACGCCACCGTCGAGGAGGCCCGCGCGGAGACCGTGCAGATGCTGAACGTCTACGCCGATTTCCACGAAAACGACCTCGCCATCCCGGTCATCAAGGGCGCGAAGACCCCGTCCGACAAGTTCGCCGGTGCGGAGGACACCTACTGCATCGAGGCGATGATGCACGACGGCAAGGCGCTGCAGGCCGGCACCTCCCACTTCTTCGGGGACGGCTTCGCGCGCGCGTTC
>JAFYBI010000019.1 GCA_017540285.1 Clostridia bacterium
CGGTCCTGAACGAGATCGTCTACGTGAACGAGGCGGGCGCGACGGTCGTTTACCTCAAAACGGACAGCGGCGTCTATAAGATGCCCTTCGACGAATCCGTCCTCTTCCTCGAGCCCGGCGACACGTTCACCTTCCTCAAAACCTGGGAGCTCCCGAGCGGCGTCACCGAGATCACGAATCTCAAGAAAAAGTAAGTCCAACCGAGTAAACCGGAGGTGCGGTCCATGAAACGCACGTTTCCCCTGCGATTCCTCATCCTTGCCCTGTCCCTCGTGATCGTCCTGCCCCTCGTCCTTTCCTCGTGCGCCCTCAAGGGACACGGGGAGAAGCCCGAGACAGCCGAGACCGAACCCGTCGAAACCGAGCCGCCGATCCCGCTCTTCTCGTGGGAGGAGCCCGGCACCGGGAACGCGGACGATCAGGGATCCTCCCGGCCCGGCGGTCCCGCGGAGCTGCGCGATTTCGGCAGCCTGCCCCCCGCCTCGACGACGTGGTCCTCCCTCACCGAGGGCGAGGATGCCCCGCGCGACGGTCTTTTCACCCGCGCCGCCGCCGCGCTCGTCACCGAACAGCTCGTCCGCTACTGCATGCGCGAGAGCTGGCTCTCCCCCGGCTTCACGGCACCCGATCAGCAGGCGGTGACGGCCTTCCTCGTCTCCACCTACCGCTACCGGAACGTCAACGGCTACCCGACCTACCTCGCGAGCCTGCTCGAATGGGACGCGGAGGCCAAGGTCTACACCGTCTCTTCCGAAGCGGCGGATACCGTCGCCCGCGGGTTTTTCGGCTATACGGAGGGCCCCTCGGAGACCAAGACGGGCTTCGGCTACGACATCCTCGCGGGCCGGTATGAATTCGGCTCCGGCACGATCGAGCGCACGCCCTTCGAGGTCTCGGATTTGAAGATCTCCTCCGACGCCGTCTCCACCGAGGCGCGCTTCCGCGTGACCGAGATCGCCGGAGGACGCCGGACCGACCGCGGCGAATACCGCATCTTCTACTACCGCTCCCCGACGGGCTCCCCGCTGCCGGTGATGCTCCTCGTGAAGAAGGGCGCCGCCCTCACCGCCTCGCAGACGCAGACCGAGCCCCCGATCGTCGGAAGCGCCGTCACGGCCCCCGTCCCCGCCTTCCTCTCCCCCGAGGTGCAGACCCTGTACCGCCGGGCGAAGGTCCTCTATCCCGTCCTCGTCGGAGGCCCCGTCGAAGCCATCGACCTGCTGCCGCTCAACGACGGCGAACCCTACCTGCCCGGCACCTACTACGGCATGACGACCATGACCGGCGCCGACGGCGTGTTCCGCACCTACTTCTTCCCCCGCGGGCGGTACACGAACTTCTACGCCTTCAACACGGTCCTCACCTCGATCTTCACCTGGAGCTTCGCGCAGGAGCTCGCGGGCACGCGCTACGTCCAGATCGACGGACGCCTCGCCGCGGATGCGAACAACCCCGGACGGGCCGCCCGCACGGATTACCTCCCCGCCCTCGACGATTTCGAGCTGATCGAGGCCGCCGACTGGAAGATCGACTTCTGGTACTACACCTATTACGGCGATCCGGAGGCCCCCTCGGTCGAGCGCACGCTCATCTCCCTGCTCAACACCGACATCGGCTGGCGCTTCGCGTCCTTCACGACGGGCGAATACGCCGCCGGAGAAGCGACCGAGCACGAGGCCCCCGTCCGGCCCGCCGAGCCCGAACCCCAGCCCGAGCCGGAACCCCAGCCCGAGCCCGCCGAGACCCCGACGGATCAGCCGGGCGAGCAGCCTGCCGAGCAGCCGGGTGAGCAGCCCGCCCAGCAGCCCGCCGAGCAGCCCGCCGAGCAGCCGACAGAGCAGCCGGGCGATCCGGACGACTGGTGGGATCCCCCGCCGGACGATCTGCCCTTTGACGTGAACCCATAACGGCGAAAAAGAAAATAATTTGTAAACAGCGGCACGGAGGGGGAACTTTTCCGTGCCGCGCGCCGTCTAAGGGGCAGAAAACGAACATCGAAACCGGGAGGTGAATCCGGTGAAAAACAAACCGAACGCTCTGCTTTGCTCCGTGACAGCCGCGCTGTGCGTGTGCGCCTGCCTCGGCCTCAGTCTCAGCGCCTGCTCCGCGCTGGATTCGTTCGTGGAGGATCACGAGACCGCCATGTACGTCCCGGTGGAATCGCAGATCACGGACCCGCTCTTCTCGTGGGAAAACGAGGAGACCGAGGCGGAACCCGAGGAACCGGCCGAGCCCGACGTCCCCGAGGAAGAGCTCCCCTTTGATCCCGTTCCGTCGGCGGAGATCCCCGCTCCCAGCCCGGGCGAGGTCGAGGTCAAGCTGCCCGAGGAACAGGAGGAGACCGAAGCCCCCGAGACCGAGGCTCCCGAGACGAAGGCACGTGAGGTCGGCTCGACGCCGTGGACCAGCCTGACGCCTGGCGAGGACGAACCCCGCGAGGGGCTCTTCACCCGCGCCGGAACCGCGCTCGTCACCGAACAGATCGTGCGCTGCGCCCTCAACCGCCTCTGGCTCGACCCGTCGCTGCTCGACGTGCGCAGCTTTGACCCCGACTCCGTCTCGAACTTCTACTTCTCTTCGCTGAAATACGCCGACGCCGAGGACTATCCCGAAGCCCTGCGGGGCATCATCGTCTGGAACGAGGCCGAGGCGAAGTACGCCGTCACCGAACGCGGCGCGGACATTGCGAAGCGCTTCTTCAAGGGCGGGAACGGACCCGACACCGGCGACGACCGCTACACCGTCGACGAGGACGGCTATCCGGTGTCGAAATACGACCTCGAAGACCTCGAGATCCTCTCGGACGAGATCTCGACCACGGCGCGCTTCCGCCTGATCTCCTACGAGAACAAGGAGCCCGAGGACTGCGGCGAATACCGCCTCTTCTTCTACAAAAACGAGCAGGGAGACGACCCGAATCCGATCCCGTGCATGAAATTCGCGAAGAAGGGAGAGCCGGAGGACGAGGACGCCCCCGCCCTGCCGCTCGGAGAATGGGTGTACGAGGATCCGATCCCCGATTTCCTGAACGAGGAGCAGGCCGATCTCTGGAGAGACGCCCTGATGCTCGAGGGGCTCAACAGCGATCCCGTCCGTTTTCTCGAATCCTTCCCGAAGAAGGACGGCGAGCCCTTCCTCTCCGGGGAATGCTACCCCACCTACTCCACGGTCGACGAGAACGGTACGGCGTGGGACTGGACCATGGTCCGCGGCCGCTTTGAGAACTACTACGACTTCGAGCGCGCCGTCACCGCCGTCTACGAGTGGAACGCATGGCAGAAGATGAAGACGCGCTTCAAAAACTTCGACGGCAGGCTCGGCGTCGCAAACGGCGCGATGGGCTCGCGGATCGGACACATGCCCGAATACGACCGCTTCGAGATCATCGAATCGAACGAATGGACCCTCGATTTCTGGTACGTCGCCGCCTACGAGCATGAGCTCGGTATGGAGGGCGGCCCGATCGACTACGAGCGCTGGCACGTCACCTACGTGAACACCGACGACGGCTGGCGGCTGACCGAATTCGCATCGGGGTCCTGGGGCAGTTCTTCCCGTGAAAACCGCCTCACCGCCCACCGCGTCACCGACGACGGCGCGAAGCTGATCACCGAACAGATCGTGCGCTACGTGATGCCCGCCGCCTGGCTGGACGGTGACGTCTCCTTCACCAACGACGAGGCCCTGCGCTTCCTGTATTCGCTCACGCTCTTCGCCGGCGTCGAGGAGCATCCGTTCGCCCCGTACGTCCGCCTGATGGAGGACCGGGAGCGGTATGAGATCGCCGAGGAAGACGCCCGCATGATCGCACGCGAAGTCTTCGGCATCGAGGATCTCGCGATCCCGGACGGCGCGTTCGACGAGGTCGCGGGGTGCGTCTGGATCCCGGTGGGCATCGAGCTGCCCGAGACCGGGTTCGGATGCGAGGACTTCCACGTCTCCGCAAGCGGAATGAGCCGCACGGCGATGTTCTTCCTCACCGACGCGGACGGGATCCCGCACAACGCGCTCTTCACCTACGCCCCCGGCGTCTTCGGGAAGCCGCTCTTCTCCGTCGACCGCCTGGGATGATCTCAGAGAAAATTTGGTGTCCTCCGAATTTCATATGCCGCCGTCCCCGCCTCGCCGATGAGCGCCGGGGGCGGCGGTTTTTTATCCGTGTCCCACCAGAACGGTCTTTTTCGCCGGGGCGGGGGTCCCGTTCACGCCGACCCAGATCCCGGCGACGGTTTTCCACGCGCCTCCGATCCGCACGCGCACATTCGACACCTCCTCCGCCGCGGGCGATGCCGTCACCCACGGAGAGGTCGTCCCGCCCGCCGATGCAGACACCGAACGCACCCGGTACGTGACGTCGGTCATCGAGGCGGGCAGCCGGTCGACGTACGAGGTCACGAGCCCGCTCGTCACCGCGGTGTAGGCCCCGCCGTCGACCGAGCGTTCCAGCTCGATCCCGGAGATCGGGACCGTCGTGTCCGGCGGAAGTACCCAGCTCACCCGGGCGTTCGCGCCTGCCGCAGCGTTCGCGACACGCACCTCGCGGGGACAGTAGGGAGAGCCCGCCGCCGTCACGACCGCGCGCTCCGTGTCGATCTCGACGAGCCCGAGATAGGCGTCGTGATCGCTCTCGTCCGCCGGGACGTAGCACGCGTACAGCATCCGGAACCACACCTCGGTCCCCGGCTCCATGTCCGCGCCTGCGTAAAACCCGTACGGGTTGTTCTGGAAGGCGGAATCGTAGGCATACACGCGGTGCGTCCACGCGGTCTGCCCCGGATCCCTGTCGAAGCAGCGGACCTCGACGAGGCGCAGGTTCAGCCCCGGCGCGCCCGCCGTCTCCGAGACCACCCGCACGGTGTTCGATTCGTTCAGACGCACGCCGTCGATCACGACGCTCACCTCCGGGTCGGGATCGGCCAGCCCGCCCTGCCAGCTCAACGACGACACGGACCGCTCGCGGTACACGACGGTCGCGCCGTGAAGATCGATCCGCTTCACCGCGTCGGCATACGGGAACGTCGCCCGCATCTCCGCCGGGGTTGGCCGGGTCATCTGCTGCACCGTCCCGTTGTACCCGATCGAGAGCGGGATCTCGGGCAGGGCCGCGTCGTCCGGGCTGCGCATCGTCACCGTGAGCGTCTGGCCGTCGGTCGTGACGCGGATCACCATGACGTGGTCGTTCACGCGGAAGCGGCTCAGGGTGTGGTAGAGAAATTTCATGCCGCGCCTCCCGTCAGTCCGCGAGCTGGATGAAGATCTCGCCGTTCGCCAGGCTCGCGGGCACCGTCGCGCCGTACGAAATGTTGCGCACCACCGACGCCCCCGCCGTGTCCGCTGCCGCCCGGAGCGCGCCCGTCATCGTGCCGCCCGATTTCTTGAGGTACGCCGACGCCGCCGAGCCGCCGAGGTTCTGCGCGTTGCGCGCCGTCTCCACCGTGCCGAGCGCGTCGACCGCCGACGTCACCACGCCGCACTTGGCCGTGTCCGCGCGGGTGTCCGTGACCGCGGTGATCGAGGACGCGCCCGCCGGGATCGTCACCTCCGCGAGGATCAGGTCGCACACCGATTCCGTGCGGTTCGGCAGGCCCGCGCTGCTGTCCGTCGCGACGCACGTGAACTCGCCCGCCGCCGTGTTGAGGCGCAAGAGGATCGTCCACGTCTTCCCCGCCCCGAGCGTGAAGGTCAGCGCGCTCTGCTGCCACGCCATGCGGCCGTATGCCCACGCGACGCCCGGCGCCACCTGCACCGAAAGCCCGGACGTCGGCGTCACGCGGAAGCTGTTCTCGCCGATGATGCCGTCCTTGTAGAAGCAGGAGAACATCTTCGCGAAGAACGCGGCGTCCACCGCCTTGTCGCCCCGCGGGAAGCCCCCGACCTCCTCCACCATCCGGGTGGAGTCGAACATCCCGCCGTTTACGGGATGAAAGTAGATTGCCATGATACTCCTCCTTGATCTGTCAGATCCGTTCTTCGTCCGCGAGACGGCGGATCAGGCGCGCTTCCTCCCCGAAGAAGGGGATCCGCATCGCCCGGCCGCCCTCCCACACGAGATCCGCGCCCGTCAGCCGGACCGCAAACGACACGCCGAGCTCCTCGTCCGCCACGTCGCACACGTCCCCGAGCGCATAGTCCCGTCCGTACACCGGGAGCGCGCCGGTATCGCTCTCCGCCGACACGCACACCGCCGCCTGCCTCGACGCGAGGATCTGTTCCCCGCGCCGCGCGAGGGCCGCCCGGTAGGCCGCGTCGGATGCGAAATCGGCCCGGGCGACGTCCGCCGCCTTTTTGTAGGTCTCCCGCCGCTCCGTGCCGCCGCTTTTGTCCGTCAGCACGACCGTGCCGTCCGCGCCTTCGACGTAGACGGCGTTTTTCATGCGGCTCTCATCCCGCTCGAGCGACACGGAGAGGATGTTCCCGAAGGATTTCGAGAACACTGCCCGGGATTCCCCCGCCGAGCGGTCGACGCCGCGGATCACGCGCATCACCGGGACGAGGACGCCGTTCACCGGGCGCAGCTTTACCTCCGGGGCGGCGCCGAAGGGCTTGAGCGCGGCATAGCACCACGCGCCGAGGTTGTCCCAGAGCCCCGCCGGGGAGGCCGCCTCGCCGATCGTGACGGAGTTTTCCCGGTCGATGACGACGCCCAGGGAGCGCAGATTCGCCTCGGCGACCGAGAGCACCGCCTCCGCCGCGTCCGTGTCGGCTGCCATCGACGGGATCGCGGCGATCACGCGGTCTTCGAGGAGCGCGCCGAGCAGCCGTCCGCCGATCTCGCCCTCGCCCGCCTCGTCCGCCGTCAGGTAGTCGATGCGCCCGCAGAGGATCTCGCCGTCCTCCTCCGCGCTCTGTGCATACCTGGCCCCGGCGACGCGCCGCACGAGGGTCCGCGGGACCGTCAAGGTGAACGATCCCGGCTCGAAATACCGCTCCGACCACACTGCCGAGCCGCATTCCTCCACCGGACCCTCCACCGGCTCGAAATGTTCGTCGAGAAAGAAGAGTTCTCCTCCCTTTTCCATCCTTCGTCCTCCCTTTACATGCCGTAGTAGATCGGCGTGAACGCGATCCGGGCCCTGAGATACTCCTCGCCCTGGGCCGCTCCGACCGTCACGGCCGTCACCCCGGGCGGGAGCTGGAAGAACGTGCTGTCCCGATCGAAGAGGAAGACGCGCTCTCCATCGACCGTGATGGTCTTGCGCCGCGGTCTCGTGTCGATCTCCATTTCACTGCCGTCCGCCAGGGTCAGGGGACAGCGGATGAACTTCTCGCCCGCCGTGACGACCGGGGACACCACCGGACTGCCCTCAGCTGAGAGGGTGACCACCACGCCGCACGGCCCGTCGCCGGGATTCCGGATCACGGCCTCGTTCCCTACGCGCAGAAGGCCCGACACCGTCCCCGCGCCCGCCCAGAGATTCAGGGGACACGCGAAAAGCGGCGCTCTGTCGCCGAACTGCACGCCCCGCGCCTCCGGCTCACGGAAGAAGACCTCCGGCGCGCAGAAGGTGAGCGTCACCTCGAGCGGGTGATAGAAGTGCGGACGGCGGATCTCGGCCCCCTCGGCGGGGATGACGGTGATCTGCCGCCGCTCGCCCGAGAGTTCTGCGTCGAGCGTGAGGTCCTCGCCGGGATCCATCATCGAGAGGATCCTCTTCCGGATCGTCTCGGCGTCCTCCTCCGCCCCGTCCTCCACGGTGAACGTCAAACCGATCCCGCGCTCGGCGAAGCGTCTCGTTTCGGCGTATCCCCCCGCCGTCGAGGCGTAGGCCCGCACCCGGACGTCGAAGTCCGCGCTCCCGAAGCCCTCGAGGCCGCCCTCGATGAGTTTGCACGGCCCGTTCGGCGAGAGGATGAGGGTCCTGCCCCGGCGATCCGTCAGGGTGATTTTGTAATCCTGCATGCCGCCGCTCATCGGAACATCGCCTCGCTTTCTTTTCGGATGCGTCTGGCCGTGCGGTAGGGGGAGGCGTCCGTGTCGCGCAGATAGATGTTCTGCGTCACCGACCGGCTCCCGTCCTGCGCGGGAAGACGCATGCTTTCGCCGCCGTGCCACGCGCCGTTCATCGCTTCCCGGACGGCGGGCGCGCCCTCGAGGATCCCTTCGGCGATCCCGCGGGAGATCATGACGCCGACCTCGTCCCGCATGAGGCGCGAGGGGGACGCGATGGCGTAATACGATTTCACGGCGGCCTCGGCTTCTGCGGACACCGCCCGGATCGCCGCCGTCACCTCGGATCCGGCAGCCCGCACGCCCTCGGCGACACCCTGCATCATCGCCGCGCCGATCCCGGTCCAGCCGCCGCCCGAAAACGCCCCGGCTGCCTGCTGCGCGACGGACGAGACCGCCTGCGTGACCGCAGCTGCGCCTGATCCGACGCCCGCCGCGAGGGACTCAGCCGCCGATGCCCCGGCACCCTCCCAGCCCGCGCCTGCGAAGGCCGAGACGCATGCCGCAGCCGCCCCGGCGACGACCGAGACCAGCCCGTCCCCGCCGAGGGATGCCGTGAGGGCGGAGACGATCCGCGGTCCCACGGCGGAAAGTTCGGATTCCAGCGACGCGAGGGATTCGGTGAAGGATGCGAGATCCAGCCCCACGCCGATGGTTACGGAACCATCCATTGCTTATACCTCCTTGTTGTTTCGCTTTGCCCCGGCAAGCCGCACGGAACGCTTCGCCCGCCGCACCTCGCGCCGCACGCGGTCGTCCTCGATCTCGGCGGGATCGAGCGCGCGGAGCCGCACCGCCCGCATGAACGCGCTCTCCGGCGGCAGGCCCCTGAGCAGGGCGAGGAACACCCACCAGTGCATGCGCGCCGCGGTCAGATCGATCCCGTAGGCCGCCCGAAACGATGCGAGGATGCGCGCTCCGTCCTCCTCGAAGTCGAAGAGAGGCTCGCCCCCGTCCGCCCGAGGCTCTTCCTCCCCGCCCGACGCAAAGACGAGCAGAGCCTTCGTCACGCGGTCCCGCTCCCCGGGCGTCCGGGGCTGTGGGATCTCGCGGCACACGATCCGGGCGGCGACGGCGGGCTTGACGGCCTCCGGGACCGCGGGATCGGCGAGCAGGCGGAAGAAGAGCGCCCACCGGCGGAAATCCGTGTAGACCGGGATCCCGTCCGCCGAGGCAGGGAGGGGCTCCCACAGCCAGCCGCGCGTCACGGGGCCTCCTTCGGCTCTGCCGGGTCGAAGACGCCGAGGGCATCCGCCATGCCGCCGTACCGCGCCTCCGCCTCGCGCCGCAGTCCTTCGAGACGAGCGAGCTCGCCCGCGGCGTACCGCAGAAAGGACGCGTAGGCATCGCCGTGCTCCTCCATGCTCCGCCGTCCGCCGAAGAGGGCGTCCTTCGCCTCCTCCCCGAAGAGAGCCGCGAAGAACACCTCGACAAGCGCGCAGTAATCCGCGGCGTCCGCTGCCAGCACATCCAGCGGGTCCGGCGTGCCGGGAGCTTCGCCTTTGCTCGCGTCCGACGCCCGCCGCGCCAGCGTTTCCCGGACCCGCGCGAGAGCGCCGGAGACCGCTGCGATGCACCCGGCGTCCGTGATGTCGAAGGGGTACGCGTGCCCCTCCCATTCCCAGCGGCCCGCCATGTCAGACGTTCGCGGTCGGCGCGCCTGCCGTATCGGTGGTCCAGATGCCGCTCGCGGGAACGAACGTCCCCGCCGCAACGTCGCCGACGCCTTTCATCGTGCCGGTGTAGACCAGGGCGTCCGTCCCCTTGCCGCTCTCGTCCGGGATGACGGAATACTGCCGCCGGTACGCGCGGTAGCACCCGGGGAGCGCGCCTTCGTCGAAGAGATCGACCGTCATCACGTCCACCTTTGCGTCCTCGCCCACGAGCTCCTCGTCCGCGATCCGGCGCAGGCGGTCGATGACCGGGTTCGCGGTGTAGACCTCGAACTCATAGTCGATCACCGGCGCGTATCCCGTCACGTCCGTGCGCTTCGTGACCTCGTGGATGTACCGTCTCTGGTAGCTCACCGCGTTCTTCGATTCCGCGAATTCGGTGAACCCCTCGCCGATCTGATACCAGACGGGGTTCGCCGCGCTCCCGATGTTCATGTAATGCTGCCTGTCGGCTCTTTTTACGATTGCCATGCCATTCCTCCTTGATTATTCCTCGTCCTTCGGGCAGAACACCGTCAGCACGTAGGCCGCACGGTATTCCTCGTCGCCGTTCTCATAGACCGCGGATTTCGCCGGGCCGCCCGTTTCGGTGACCTCGCCCCGGATCCATGCGCCCGCACCGTCCGCCGGCGGGATCACGGGCATGAGGTGCGTCCGGACGTACCGCCCGAGCTGCCGGTAGAAGTCCACCGCCCCGAGCCGGTCCGAAACCGCCCGTCCGCGGCAGCGCACGCGCACCTCGAAGGGCACCGCCAGCCGCCGCGAACCGTCCACGTAGGTCCGGGCCGCCGTCATGCTGCCCGTGAGCCTCACCGTCGCCGCCCCCTCGCGCCATGCCTCCGGCACGAAGGGGATCGTCTCCGATCCCGCGAGCCAGTCCGCCAGCGCCGCGGGCATTGTCAAACCTTCCATAACGTCCTGCCGTCCTTTCCGATACCGCCGTTTTCGTTCTTCGCGCCTTTCGCGCCTTTGGCAAGCTCTGCGCCGACCGCCGCCTGTGCCGCCGCGATCCACTGAGGGCCGTCTGCCGCCTTGGCCGCCTCGAACCACCGCGCCGTCGCCAGCGGATGGAACTTTTTCCCGAAGGGCCGGGCGGCAGCATAGCATTCCGCGGCATACGGGGCGTCCCAGCGGACCTCAGCTCCCCCGTCCCGCACGGTGAGCGAGACCGAGGAGGCGAGGCGCCCGGTCCGGTAGGGGACGTAGGGCTCCGAGGAGCGGATCACCGCTTCCCCAACCGTCTGTCCCACCGCCGGGCCGAGGTCCGCCAGCCGCTTTGCGATCGCGCCGAGATCATTGCCGGCAACTGCCGCCGTGATCTTCATCCGACCGCCTCCGTTCACCGCAGCGTCAGCCGCACGTGCGCCGCGCCGGGGAGCGGGCATTCCGACGCATCGTCCGCCGCCTCCACGGAGAGCACGCGTTCGTCCGCGCAGCCGTTCCGCAGCACGACGAGGTCGCCCGCCGTGAAGCGGGGGAAGGGGACGGCAGCCCCCTCTCCGTCGGCGCACCCGCTTCTGCCGGGGAAAAACCAGAGCTGCGTCACGCCGTCCTCGGGCCGCTCGGGATCCGCCGCCCGGCGCTCCCGGAGGAGGACCGCGGTCAGCGCGAAGTCCTCATAGACTGCGCCCCACTCGCCGCCGTCGCCCAGGAAATGCCGGTAGAGCGCCGTATCGTTACACTCCATGGTCCGCCTCCGTTTCTCAGATCCACCGGGTGAGGAGCCCCGCCCGGGTGAGGATCGCCGCGGCCTCGGGGGAGATCCGCTCCCCCTGCACGGCGATGCCCTCTCCCATCGACGCGGCCCCCTTCCCGTAGGTGACGCGCACGTCCCCGACCGCTTCGGAGACGACGGGACCGCTCTTTCTGCTCTCCCCGCCCGCGGCATACCGCTCCTGCGCCGCGACGGCCTCCTCGAAGGCGTCCCGCTCCGGCCAGGTCAGCTCCTCGGGCAGAATCGGCCAGAGAAGGGCGCCGAGCAGGTTTTCGGCCGCGCTCCTGCTGTTGGTATTCGTGCTCATCGCCGCTACCTCCGGATCAGGCTCCGATGGAGTAGCGGACGGCAAGCGCGGGATTGATGGTCTTGAAGCCGTAGAGCACGTCCATCGAGAGCATCTCGCGCTTGTACTTCATGTCGTAGCCGCGGACCACGCGCAGGGAGATGCCGTTGAACGTGGTGACGTACGACTCGACGCCCGCCGGAGCCGCCAGCGGACGGGTCACGAACGTGAACGCGTGCGGGTGGAACACGAGGTTCGGCGTGTGGTTCCCGATCAGCGTGATCGCCGCGTTGGCCGGGCAGGTCACCTTCGGGTAGACCGGAACGGTCACCGTCGCGCCGCTCTGTACCCCGTCCTCCGTCGCCGTGTAGACGCGGCTGCCGATGCGGAGAAGATCGCCCGCGAGGATGGGGCCGCTGCCCGTGACGGTCATCGACAGCGTGCCGGAGGAAGCGTGCGCGGCGGACGCCTTGAGGGTGCCGTCGAACTCGCTCTCGTGGACCGCGACCGCCTGGGAGGTGTAGTTCTCGATGCCGAAGACCTTGCCGATCGCGCCGGTGCGCAGCGCGGTGTTGGAGCCGCACTTCTCGGCGTTGACGACGGCGGGGATCTGCTTCAGCGCGCGCGCCGCGGCGGGAGACCAGACGGCGTAGCGATTGCCCGCGGGGACCTTTCTCTCGTCGAGGATGCAGGCCGCCTCCGCGAAGTCGTCGAGAGAGACCTCGTGCTGCGAGTCCTTGACGATGCCGGGGATGTCCTTGTAGAGGCCCAGCCCCTCCGCGTTGATCTTCTGCGCGAGGGCCGCCGCCGCGGGTTCGATGAAGGTCTTGACGACGGATTCGAAGTCGCACGCGGCCTCGATCGCGCCGACCTGCATGTCGACCGTCGCGAGGTGATCGAGCTTCACGTCGACCATGTTCGGACGGAGCGTGCCGGGAGTGACGCCGTTTTCCTCGTCGAAGTCCGTCGCTTCGAGCGTCACGGGGCAGCGCACGGAGACGACGTCCCCCTGCTTGGCTGCCGGCGCGTCGCCCGTTTCACGGTAGATGAGGTTCGGGAAGACGAGGTTGTCGCAGAGGAACGGAAGCGCCTCGCGCGCCACTCGCTTGACCGAAAAATCGAAGTTTGCCATAAATTACCAGCCTTTCTGAATTATAGTTTCTTGATCGCGCGGTAGTACTCCGCGTCGCTCATGCTGTCGGGATCCGCCGCGGCCCCGGCATGCGGGTATCCGCTCGTGATGCGCATCCCGAAGGATCCGGGGGTGCCGGGAGATCCGGGATTGCCGGGATTCTCCGCGGCCGTGGGTTCCGGCTGCCGCATCTCCGACTCGAAGAGGTAGGGATCGGTATGGCGCAGCGCGTCGATCTGCTCGGCGATCCCGGCCACCCCGTCCTCCCCGACCGTCACGCGGTCCATGTCGATGATCTTCGAGACGATCGCGCGGTTTCTGACCTTCGCCCGGTCGAGCTCCCGATCGAGCGCGGCGCTCCGCCGGACCTCGTTCAGCTGCCGGGCAAATTCGGCCCTGGCCTCGCCGAGCGCCTGCCCGACGTCGCCGAACTGCACCCCGGCCTTCGTCATCCGCTCCGTGAGCTCGGCGTAGGTGAGCCGCTCCTCGCCGAAGAGTTCGGAAAGATCAGGCATCGCCGCCGCCTCCCTTCTCACCGGTCTCAGCGGCATCACCGGTCACGCCGGCTTCAGCGATCCCGCCGATCTCACCGGTCACGCCGATCCACTTGCAGCGGTATTCCTCCGCCGTGAGCACGCCGGCCGCCAGCTCGCGCAGATCGCGTTCCCGCTGGCTTTCGGTGTCAGTGAAGTACGCGTCGTCGAAGCGGATCCGAATGTCACACGCCTCGTCGACGGGGAGTCCGATCACGCGGGCGGCACACCAGAGAAGGGCCCGGACCGCGCCCCGGAGAAACCGCTCGACGTTCTTCTGATGCTTGGCCATGTTCTGCCGCATATCCTGCCGCTCGCCCATGTACTGCGTCGCCGTGAGCCGCGCCCGCGCCTCGGTATCGGCGAAGGTATAGTGATGCGCGCCGAGTCCGCAGCGGAAGGAGAGGTAGTTCAGCTGGCACTGGACCGCCTCGGCGTTCTCGGAGGACCGCAGCTCCGGGTTATGCTCCGCGATCATGGGATGTTCGGCGATGTCGGCGTCCCCGACGGTCACAAAGAGCTGCTGCGCCACGTCGTCGGGCGTGAGGATGTTGCCCCATTCGTCCCGGCTGACGAGCGTCTGGTTGAGGAACACCTTCTTCCCGCCGAGCTTGATGTCCCGGCAGAAGTTGTTGAAGGCGAGGTCCACGCCCTTGAGGCAGTCGAGCGCGTCGGCGTAGACGGACATGCCGAGCCCGCACGCCCCCTCGGCGGAGGAGACGATGTTCGGCGTGAGGATGGAGAAGAGGGGCCGGGGCGAGCCTGTGCGGATCTCTCCGGGGCAGCCCGCGGGGTTCTTCTCCCGCCGGATCCGTCCTTCGCGGAAGCGGTAGAACTCGTTGCGGATGACGTACCCGTCCGCCGCGCGGGTATGGATCTCGAGGTAGACGACCTCTTCGCCGCGCCGGATGGCCTCGGAGACGAACGCCGCCTCGGTGATCTCCCCGTTTTCGACGCTGAGCGGCACGATATGCCGGGCGTCGAGGAATTCGAAGGAGATACCGGGCATCTTGTCCGGCGAGGCGATCAGGCGGCCGTCCGCGTCGGCCTTGCCCGTCAGGCGGAGGATGGCGGCGCCGGTCCCGACGGCGAAGGCACGCTCGACGAGGCGGTTTGCCTGCCGCAGGAAGTCGGTTTCCGCGAAGACGCGGGATACGAAGGCGGCGCCGGCGGGATCGGCCACGTCGACGGACGTGCGGTCGTTGAGGAGGAGGGCGGCCCAGTCCTCGGCGACCTTTTTGGCCATATTCATGCGGTAGAGCTGCCGTCGGACGGAGTGACCGGCGACGGTATTCTCGGTGAACTCATGGAAGGTGCGGTCATGACCGCGCCACCAGGCGTCCCAGAGAGCGATGCGCCGGTAATAGTCCATCGCGGGGATGGGGAAGCGCGCTTCGAGAAGCGCGAGAACATCAGCGTTCATGAAGAAGAAGGACCTCCTTGCAGTTGCTATTTTGAATGATGCGGCGGCGTTTATGCAGCCGGCACGGCTGCGCTTGCGCCGGGTGGTGCCCGGAGACGGGAAGAGCGCGCGTCGAAGGTGCGCGCGGAGAAAGGACCTTGTCCTTTCATTTTTCTTGCGCGCTGACGCTTGCGGGGATGAATCGA
>JAFYBI010000020.1 GCA_017540285.1 Clostridia bacterium
GCAAATCAATGGGAGAAAGCTCCGCAGAGCTTTCTCTGACCTTATCCTCTCCTGCATGAAATGCAACGCTGCATTCCCCCCGCAAGCGCAGCCGCGCAGACGGAACATACGTCCGCTCTCCGCGGGCTTGCCCGGTGAGCCCGCCTCATGTCTCCGGGCACCGCCTGGTGAGCCCGCCCTGCCTCCGGCAGATCACCCGGTGCGCGCAGCTCTCGCAGGGATCAAACGCCGAGATCCTCTGCGGCTTCGCCTCCGCCGACCCCGCCCGGATCCGCGCGGCGATCTCCCCGATGACGGTTTCGACTTCGCCGCAGATCCTGCCGAAATCCTCGAGAGTGGCGAGATTCGCCTTGCCGCTCGCCGCGAGTCCGCCGTTTTTGTCCTCCCTGACGGGGACATAGCGGCCCGAGAGCTCCCGGTCCATCGCGCGGAGAACCGCCTCGTCGCTGAGCCAGATCCCCGCGCGCTCGATCTGCCCTTCGGCTTGTGCGGCAGCCTCTTCCGCGGTGAGCAGGTGCTTCGATGAGACGGGCTGCGGCCTGACCGAGAAATACACCGCGCCTGCCGGGACCCTCTCGTCTTCCCTGCCCCGGACCGGCTCGCCCGGGAGACCGTTCTTCCAGACGGAGAAGAGATAGAGCAGCGCCTGGACGTCGAGACCGCGGGCGACCCGCTCGAGCGAGAAGGACTTGGCGCCGGTCTTGTAGTCCACGATCCGGAGGTATTCCTTCCCCTCCGACCGCCAGACGTCGACGCGGTCTGCGATCCCGTCGAGGGTCACGGAGGCCCCGTCCGGGGTGCGGATCACGAGGGGCCGGGCGGCGTTTTCGGTCGCGGCGCCGCGCGGGGAACCGATCGGCATCTCATAGGCGGCGGGGCGGAATCCGCTCTGGGCCATCTCCGCGGAGATCGCGCGCAGAAAGACGAGGACGTGCCGCTCGAGACGCCGGAACAGATAGGTCAGCCGCCCGTCCGAGGCGAGGTCTCCCCCCGTCGCGCGGGCGAGCTCGTCCATGTAGTCCCCGATGATGCGGGACGCCGCCGCGCGCATTTCCCCGTCGGAGAGCGGCGTGTCCGTCGGCGGGAATTCGGTGAAATACCGCTCGAGGACCGCGTGCACGAAGCTCCCGACGTCCGCCGCGGTGATCCGGGCTTCCGGCGGCTCTTCGATCTTGACCCCGAACCGGCAGGCGTACCGGAACGGGCAGGTGAGGAAGGTGTCGATCCTGGTCTGCGAGAGGCGCATCCGGTCCGTGGGAGCCGCCTGCGCGCGGGCGATCCGGTCCGAGATGCCCGTGAGCGGGACCGCCGCCTTGCCGGACTCCCCGACGAGGGCCTTGAGGATCTCCTGATCCGCCGGATCGGGGCGGCGCGAGAGAAGGTATTCGGCGGTCGCGGGATGGTAGAGGATCTCCGAAAGCGGCAGCTCGCCGAACGCGCGGACACCCGGACAGCCGGCGGCCCCGAGGATGTCCCCGACGCGGCGCGCGCCTTCCGAGAGGGTCCTGCCTCCGTCCGAGGTGGCGAGCAGAAAGAGCTTTTCCGATGCCGAAGCGGCGGTCCGGTAGAACATGAACGCCTCGCGCGCCGACTGCATGGCCGTGTCCGGTCCGCCGATGGCGAGGCCGACGGTCTCGAGGAGCTGCTTGTCGCGGTCGTCGAAGAAGGACGGCCCGTCGCTCACCGATCCGGGAAATTCGCCGTCGACCGTGCCGAGCATGATGACGCATTTCGCCTCGTCGAAGCGGACCCCGGACGCGCTGCCGAGGACGACCTCGTCCTGTCCGGTGGGGATGGTCCCGGCGTCGAGAGCGGCGGCCGCGCGGGCAAAGAGTCCGGCGAAGCGTCCGGCGTCGAGGGCGGTGTCCCCGAGGAGCTCGACCATGGAATCGAGGATTTTGCACACGGCGTCCCAGCTGGATTCGGCGCGCATGGCATCCGCCGGGAGACCGAGGGCGCGGCAGGCGTCTCCGAGTTCCGGCAGGCGCGCGGCGATCCCGTAGTCCTCGGCGAGGGCGACGATCCCCGCGGCGATGTCCCGCACCGGGGCCGGTCCGTCCGCGAAGAGCGAGAGGAGGCGGGCGAGCGGCGGGATCACGCGGTCCTTCACCCCGTTCGCCGCATCGAGGAGGGCGCGGCCTGCGGGGGTGATCTCCGTGCGGTATCCGGCGGGGTTCATCGTCCAGCGGGGGGCGGTGAACATGCGCCGGCCGCGGATATTCCAGACGGCGGCGTACTGCTCGAAGGCGTCCTCGGCGAAGGCGGCGAACGAACCGCTCTCATCGGCGGCGTCGGCGGCGGGGGTGAGGCCGGTCTTGATGAGGCGCACGACGTCGCGCCGCTGCCATCCGTTCGCTTCGACGGCGAGGGCGGCGAGGACGAGGCGCACGGCGGGAGAATGGGAGACGGCGGTGGATTCGGAGAGGAAGCAGGGGATCCCGTGCGCGCGGAGGACGGCGTCGGTGATGCCCTCGCGGGTCTCGATGTTCCGGGCAACGACGGCGATGTCACGGGCCGCGGTCCCCTCGCTGAGAAGGCGGTCGATCAGGGACGCGCACGCCTCGGCCTCGTCCCAGAGATCGGCGCAGCGCAGGATCGCGGCGGATTTCCGGGCGTCCTGCGGGATTTCCGGAGGATCCGAAGACGGGGCGGGGCCGGCTGCGTAGCGGAAGAGATCGCGCTCGATGCGGGCGAGGAGGGGGGCGTCGCGGTGACGGAGGTTCTCCGTGAGCGCGATCCGTTCATAGGGCAGGTTGGCCCGGTCGGCGAGGCGGACGGCGGTTTTATAGAACTCCCGGACCTCTGCGAACTGGAATTCGTCGCCGGAGAGGGCGTCGGCGGGCGGGCAGGCGAAGGTGACCCACACCTCGTCGGCCTGGCGGAAGATGAGGTCGAGGATGGTCTGCTCCGGCGCGGTGAGGGAGAAGAACGAGTCGACAAAGACCGCCTTTCCCCGGAAAAAGGGATGGAGGCGGAGCGTGCGGATGAGGTGATGGAAGAGGTCGCCGCGATCGATCCCGCGGTCCGCGTTCTGCGGCTCGTGGAGGAGCGCCTCGTAGGCGGCGTAGACGAGGACGGCGTCGCGCATGCGGTGGAGGAGGTCGCCCGAGCGGTCATCCGCCGCGCCGTCTTCCCCGCGCAGGGCTTCGAGGCGGTCGAGAACGGCGGCGGCTTCGGCAGGAGAGACGCCCGCGGTCTTGAAGTCGTCCACGGCGCGCATCAGCTTGGGGAGGGAGCGGTCTTCCCTGCCCGGCATGTTCTCCGGCGCGCGGTAGACGGTGAGCGAATCGCGGACGGAGCACATGGCACGCCACACAAGGAGGGTCCGGGCGCCTTCGTCGAGGATGGAATCGGCCAGGCCCCCGGCCTCGCGGAAAACGGAGTTGGCGAGGCGCGTGAAGTTGGTGATCTCGAGGCGCAGATTGGCAGAGGCCGGAAGGCGCGCGGCCATCTTGGTCTCCCACGCGACGGTCTGCTGCTCGGGGACGAGGAGGACGACGGGGCGTGTGGAGGAAGCGATTTCCCGCGCGGCTTCCTCGGCGATGCGGGAGGTTTTGCCGGTGCCCGCGCGGCCGAGAAGGAAATGAAGCATAGGGGGGTCCTCCTTTATGATTTTGCGCGCATCTTTTCCCCGTGATGCGCGCCGCCGGGCCGCGGAGTCCGCGGAGACACATGACGAACTCGCCTGCGGCCGAAGGGGTCCGTCCCCTTCGTGAAGCCTGCCTTGGCAAGTTCGTTCACCAAGTTAGAGATTGCGCATCTATCGCTCTTCTATCATTCATCTTGCCTGCGCACTATCGCTTGCGCCGCGGAGTCCGCGGGGACAAATGGCGGGCTCACTGCGCAAGCCCGCTGGCGTTTATGCGGCTTGCGTGCTGACGCTTGCGGATAGTATATCGGCGAGGCCGATTGCTTTTTTCGCCTGCGCGGCTGGCGGACAAGAGGACCGGCCGCGGCCCTCTTGTCAATCACCCCGGCCCAAGGCGCAGTTCCTCGCCTTGGGAATCCACCCCTCAACGTGCGTACCGTGAGAAATCTGCACCGTAGCTCA
>JAFYBI010000241.1 GCA_017540285.1 Clostridia bacterium
CTATCTGCCGGTGCTCAACGTCTCTTCCTCGTTCGTCATGAATCCGGATCAGAACTTTGCGCCTCTGCGTGAGGGGATCCGGGAGTGGAAGAGCATCCGGCAGTATCTTCTGAAGGAGTTTTATCCCCTCACGCCGTGGCATGCGGAGCACGAGCGGACGGGCTTCACCGCGTTCGCCTATCTGGATCCGGAGACGGAAGAAGGCGTGCTGTTCGCCTTCCGTCAGGAGGACTGCGCCGAGGCGGAACTCACCCTGAACTTCCCGTTCGCCGAACCCGGAACAAAGTGGCTCGTGACGGATGCCGATACCGGCGAAGAGCTCTGTCTGGAAGGGCAGCGCGCGAGAGACGGATTCGTGCTGCGCTTCGAGAAGCCTCGGACTGCAAGAATGTTCCGGATCCGGTCGGTTTGAGCGCGGATGCGGCGGAGATATCATGATCAGTATCGAAGAATATAAGGCGATCGTCTCGGAATTGATGGATGAGCTTCCCGAAGAGTTTTTCCGGGATCTCACCGGCGGCGTGATCGTGTCCGAAGCATGGGTGATCCCGGACTACGCCTGGGACCATGACATCTATATCATGGGGCAGTATCAGGTCTTCTCCGGGATACGGCAGATCGTCATGTTCAAGGGTTCCTTTGACAAGGTTTATTCGCATGTGAACGCGGAGGAAGCCCGCAATCTCCTGCGCGGCGTTCTGCGCCATGAATTCCGGCACCATCTGGAATCCATCGGCGGCGTCCGCAATTCTGCCTCCCTGCTGGCGGAGGACGCGCGGAAAAAGGCGGCCTATCTCGCCCGTCACGCAAATCACGCCGCCCCGGCTGAGGAGCCGAAGAGCGGGAAAACCGAGCCGTGACGTCACCGCCCGGAGGCTTGTGCAAACCGGAAGAAGCATGCTGTGATTCTGTTTTTCGAGGTGTAACGATGAAGAAAATCAATCCGTCGGTCCTGGAGTCGCTTCTGACGTCCAGAATGACCCGCGATCTGGAAGAGAACAATCTCTCCGGCGCGTCCCTTTATGTTTCCCAGAACGGAGAACCCGTCTTCCGCGGACATTTCGGCACGACCTCGCCCGGCGGCGGAACTCCCGTCGGGGAATCGGCCCTCTACCGGCTGGCCTCCATGACCAAGCCCGTCACCGCCGTCGGGATCCTGACCCTGTACGACCGGGGCCTCGTCGATCTCTACGACCCCGTGGAGCGCTATCTGCCTGAATTTGCGCAGAGCATGCTCGCGGAGGTGAAGGACGGCGCCGTCAGGCAGGTGCGTCCGCTGGCCGTGAAGCCCACGATCCTGCACCTTCTGACCCATACGTCCGGCCTGCTCGGAGGAGAACTGCTCGGAGCATGCTGGCCGCACCGCGCCGGAGAGATCGACCGCACGCTGGACCGTGCCGTCCGCTGGTACGCCGAACAGGGCTTCGCCTTCGAACCGTTCAGCCGGACGGAATACAGCGGCGAGGCAGCCTTCGACGTGCTCGCGAGGATCATCGAGGCTGCCGCGGACATGCCCTATTCCGACTACCTCGACAAGGCGGTGTTCGGACCGTGCGGCATGACGGACACCTTCTTCGCGCCGACGGAGGACCAGTGGACCCGGCTGGTAACGATCCACGACAAAAAGGACGGACGGGGCGCCGCCGTGCATCTGCCCGCAGGCTGTGTCTACGGCAGCACGCCCGTGACGCATCCGCTCGGCGGGGCAGGCTTGGCATCCTCGCTCGCGGATTACGCAGCCTTCGGGGAAATGCTTTTGGGCGGCGGCGCGATCGGCGGAAACCGGGTCCTCAGCGAACTGGCGGTCCGGCTGATGTCCGTGCCGCACGTCCCGAAGTCGATCATGCCGGGACCGGTGCAGTGGGGGCTCGGCGTGCGCATCATCACGGGAGAGGATTACCCGTACCGTCTGCCCGTGGGGACCTTCGGCTGGAGCGGCGCGTACGGTACGCATTTCTGGATCGATCCCGCAAACCGGATCGTCGCGGTCTACCTGAAAAACACGGTGAACGACGGCGGCAGCGGCTGCATCACGGGCATGAATTTCGAGTGCGACGTCATGGCCTCGCTCTCGTGAGCGGATAGGATGAGAAGAAACGCGGATCACGGCCCTTGCATCGCGGCGCGCGATGTGGTAAAATAAAACCAAATCCGGCATACAGAATACGGGAGGCCGAAACCGGCAGCCGCCGGAACGAGAGCCGCCCGCAGAGCGAAAACAGGGAGGTAGCAAATGAAAAAACATGCTTGGCAAATGCGAATCGCAGCCGTTGTTCTGGCGGTGCTGATGCTGGCGGGGTGCGCCGGAAGCAATCCCGAGACCCCGGACGGAGGCAAGGCGGACGATGCCACTGTCGGGAGCGATCTTCCGGCGGCGGAGGCAGTCCCCGAGACCGAAGCGGATCCGCTCGATCCGGCCGTTCTCTACGACGGGCTCCCCGCGGAAGGGTACGGCGGGTACGACTTTCTCATGCTCATCCGGCAGAACGCCCGCTGGATCGCCGATATGGCTGCCGACGAAATGAACGGCGAGGCGATCAACGACGCGATCTATCAGCGCAATTCCATGGTCGCCGATCGCTTCGACGTCACGATCCGGTACGAGGAATCCTCCAACTACAACTATGAGACCGACGCCATGACCTCCATCCGGGCAGGTGACGACGCGTACGACCTGGTCATCCCGCACGGCCGCGCCTCCTTCCTCTATGCGAACCAGATGCTGTGCCTCGACTGGAACACCGCCCTGCCGTACGTCGCGCTGGATTCCCCGTGGTGGAGCCAGGACGCCCGGAGCAGCTTCTCCATCCTCGGCAAGCTCTTCGTCATGAACGGCGACATCAGCTACAACAGCCTCGGATCCGCCGACGTGATGCTCTTCAACAAGCAGCTTATGACGGATCTCGGCCTCCCCTTCCCGTATGAGACGGTGCGCGAGGGCGGCTGGACCTACGATCTCTGGACCACCCAGGTAGAAGGCGCCGCGGCGGATCTCAACGGCGACGGCAAGATCGAGGAGAAAAACGACCGCCTCGGCTATGTCACGCAGAAATGGGTCGGGCCGATGGAGGCCTTCGCGACGAGCGGGCTCCGCGTCCTCTCGAAGGATGACGACGACGTGCCGTACCTCTCCTTCTACAGCGAAAAGACCGTGGACGTGTTCAACCGGTACTTCGCGCTGATCGACTCCGATGCGGCCTACGTGGACACCGCCGACGTCTCCTATTCCTCCGGGTTCATCAACATCTTCGAGGAAG
>JAFYBI010000242.1 GCA_017540285.1 Clostridia bacterium
AGTCCAAGGACGCCGCGGACATCGATGGGGACGGTGATACCACCGCCAAGGACCGCATGATCCTCGCCCGTAAGCTCGCCGGGTGGACGGGGTACGACACGTACTTCAAATAAAACCGCATAACAACAGTTCAGCCGCTCGGCCTCCCCGGGCGGCTTTTTCGTCCTCCAACTCCTTCTTGCATTCTCCCCCCGTTTGTGCTATAATCGGGAAAAAGGGAGGAGGCGAGCGCATGGACAGCACGGAGAGAGTGCGGAGGACCATTCTCGGTCTGCCGACGGACCGTCAGCCGATCTACGGCTGGGTGTCGGCGAACCTGACGAACGAACTGAACGAGGCGTACGGTTCCGTCGCGGCGTTCGAGGACAAATACGAATTCGATATGAGCCACATCTTCGGGGGGCCGGGCTCGTTCCGCGGGGACGTGATCGAGCGCGTACGGTGGGAGAACGACGAGCTGACGCCCGATCTGCTTCTCGACGAGGACATCTTTACCGATCCCGACAACCTCGCGGATTATCGGAACATCGAGGACGCCATGGCCTTTCACAAGGAGCGCGGCCGCTTCTGCTACATCCAGACGCCGGGCTTTTTCGAGCAGTTCAACGGCGTCTTCGGGATCGAGAACCAGCTTCTCTGGCTCGCCATGTACCCGGAGGAGCTCGACGAGCTGTACCGGCGGCAGGCGGAGTGGACGGTGAAGTTCGCCGGGCACTGCATCGACCTCGGCATCGACATGGTCCACATCTCGGACGACTGGGGCGCACAGCGTGATCTGATGTTCTCCCCGAAGCTCTGGCGGGAAATCATCTTCCCCCATATGAAGCGCGTCGTCGACTATGTCCACGGGCGGGGATGCTTCTGCTCCCTCCACTCGGACGGCTGCATCGCGAAGGTTACCGACGGCGTTGCCGAGCTCGGTCTCGACCTCGTGCATCCGTGGCAGGAGAGCGCCGGCATGTCGTACGATCTGTATCTCGAAAAGTACCGGGACACCTTTGCGATCCTCGGCGGCATCTGCATCCAGACGGTGCTGGGACTCGTGCCGCAGGACGAGCTCGAGCGGGAGATCCGGCGGGTGTTCGGGCTGCTCCGCGGCAGGCGCTGGGTCTGCTGCACCACGCATTTCGTGCAGAATCACTGCTCGATCGCGGACCTCGCCTTTGCTTACGACCTGATTTATAAGCTCGCGAGGGAATGAAGCGGGCGAACGTGCCTTTTGTCTCCGGGCCCCCGTGTCACCGCCCGGCGCAAGCGTGCCGGCAAACGCAATCGCATCGCGATTTTCAAGGAGGTTCCCCATGCCGATCGCTTTTGACGAGAAAAGAATGGCCGAGGTCCTCGACCGCCACGCGCGGTGGTGGGCGGGCACGCTCGACGGTCCGCTCATGGCCGTGACGGTTTACGGCGCGCATCCGGGAGCGGGCCGGGCAAAGGCTCCCGCTCTTTCGCAGGCATCCTGCGCCGATTTCCGCTGGTCCCCCGAGGAGCTGATCGAAACGCTCGACGAGGAGCTCGCGACACAGGAATTCGCCGGGGACGCCTATCCCCGCGTGAACTTCGACGCGTTCGGCCCGGGCGTGCTGGCGGCGTTCTGCGGGGCGAAGCTCGACAACACCTCCGGGCGGGTCTGGTTTTTCCCGGAGCGGGAGCTTCCGATCGAAGAGATCCACGCGCATTACGATCCCGACAACGTGTGGGCCCGCCGCATCAAGGACATCTACCGCGCCGGGATCGAACGCTGGGGGCATGCCGTCGCGATGGGGATGCCCGACCTCGGCGGCGTGATGGACGTGGCGGCCTCCCTCCGCGGGACGGAAAACCTCCTCACCGACCTCTATGACGCGCCGGAAGAAGTCCTGCGTCTCGTCGGCGAGGTGGAGGAAGCCTGGGTCGACGCCTACCGGGACTTCGCCTCCGTGCTGCACCCCGCCGTTCCCGGCTATACCGACTGGAGCGGCCTGCTCAGCCCCGTGCCGTCCTACATCATACAGTGAGATTTCTGCTACATGATCGGCAACGAGATGTTCCGCCGCTTCGTGCTGCCCACCCTCCGGCGGGACACGGAGCGGTTCGCGAACACGATCTACCATCTCGACGGCATCGGGGAGCTCTGCCACCTCGACAGCATCCTCGCGCTGCCGGAGCTGAACGCCGTGCAGTGGGTCTACGGCGCGGGGAAGCCCGGTCCGATGCACTGGCTCGACGTGTACCGAAAGATCCGGGCGGCGGGCAAGCGGATGATGGTCGTCGGTGGTCCGAACGAGGTCCTCGGCGTGATCGACGCGATCGGCGGGGACGGCGTCTACTGCAATCAGGGCGTCGGCGCGGGCGACCTGGAAACGCTCGGGCGGCTCCTCGCCGTGAGAAGATAAGGAGGAACACCCATGAAAAAGACGATCGCTGTCCGCTGGCTTTCCGTCCTCCTCGCTCTCCTCACGCTTCTTTCGGCGAGCTGCCGGAAGGGGAAGGCGAAGGAGGCGGAGAGCGGCTCGGAAAACCTGCTGCTCCACACCTACCGGAAAACGGAATATCCCATCCCCGAGGGGTACTACATGAATTCGGACAGCACGCCGGTGTACGATCCGGAGACCGGGCGGATGCTCTGCGTGGTCTTCTCGCGGGGCGACGAAGACACCGTGGCGGACTCGCGACTGATGGTCCTCGAGGCGGACGGGAGCGTCGCGGAATCCGTTCCCCTGCCCATGCCTGCGGAGGACAGCTATGCCGCGTACTTCCTCATCGACGGGGAGCAGGTATACTACGTCGTCTGGCGGCTCGGCGGCGGCGGGATGTACTATGCCCGCTATGACCGCAGCTCCGGGGAGGCGGTGTTCTCGGAACGGCTCGCGATGCCCGCGCAGTTCGAGACGACCTTCCTCGCGGCGGACGGCGACGGGAATTTCTACGTCGCGGACCCGGACCGGATCCGGATCTACGACGCGGCGTTCTCGAAGATCGGCGAGATCGCGGCGGAGCAGGGAAGGATCTTCAACCTTGCGGCGGACGGGGAGGGGACCGTATGGTACGCCTCCGACCTCGGACAGGGCTGGGGCGCGACCCCCATCGAGCGGGCGGGCTTTCTGCCGGGGAAAACCGTGACCCTCACCATGACGAGGGCGGAACGGGTCGCGATCGGCTTTCCCGGGGATCCGTCCTGTCCGTGGGATCTCTTCTGGGCGGACGATCAGGCGGTTTACGGCGTGAAGCTCTCGGAGGGCGCGGCCGGGGAGCGGGAACTGCTCATGGACTTCAGCGAGAGCGGCGTCGTGTCCGATCTGCGGCAGCATCTCAAGGCATGGATGAATTTCCGGGCCGCGGCGGACGGGGAGACCTTCGTCTTCGTGAAGCATGAGGTGCCGGGCCGTTGGGCGGTTTTAACCCCGACGCTGTATCGGCACGAGGTGATCGATCTTGATGCGCTGCGGCAGATCACCGTCGCCCATGCGGTGGAGCCGGAGCCGGCGATGAAGGCCGCGATCGCCGCGTTCAATGAGACGAGCCGGGACGCGCGGGTGGTGCTCCTCGATTACGAGCGCTACAACAGCGACACATACGACGATCAGGGGACCCGACGGATGATGATCGACATTGTCACCGGGACGATCAAGCCGGACATCGTGATCGGAAACGCCGACAGCGCGGTATTCTCCACGCTTTTCGAAAAGGGATACTGCACGGACCTCATGCCGTATCTCGCCGCCGATCCGGAGGTGAATCCGGACAATCTCTTCGGCTGCGTCCTCTCGGCCTTCGACGACGGGGCGGGCGGGATCTGGGCCCTCGCGCCGGACTTCTATCTCGAGACGCTCGCCGTGTATCCCGGTCTGATCGGGGACTATGCCGACGGCTGGACGCTCGGAGAGATGCTCGATTTCCTTGAATCTCTGCCCGCGGGCGTCTACGGCGGGGAGCGGATGCTCAACCGGACGGTGATCGATCAGTGGTTCGGCGGGTACGAGGTCTTTATCGACCGGGAGGCGGGGACCTGCTCCTTCGATTCCCCCCTCTTCCTACGTGCTCTGACGTTCGCCGGGAACCTCGGCGACTGGAAGAAAGCGCGCACCGAGGATCCGATCGAATCCGTCACGGATCCGGACGAGTACTTCCGGCTGTACTTCACCGGAAAGGTGGCCCTCAAGCAGGTGCGCTTCCAATCGGTGAACGATGCCTTCGCCGGGCGGGAGCTGATCTTCGGCTCGGAGGACTGGATCCCCGTCGGCTATCCGACTGAGGACGGGCGCGGTCCGGGGAACCGGATCAACGCGGGGCTGGCGTTCGTCATCATGAATTCCTCCGAGGCGAAGGATGAGGCGTTCTCTCTCGTCAGCTCCTTCCTGAAAGGCGGCGGGCAGCGAAGTTCGGACACCCAGAGCATCCCTGCCCTGAAATCGCGGTACCGGGAGCTGATCGGGACCTAC
>JAFYBI010000243.1 GCA_017540285.1 Clostridia bacterium
CGATTCCCACGCCGAATACCGCTGACGGCACGCCGCAGTCCGAAGGGCCGGACACCCTCTTCGGCGGACGGGGAAGAGGACACGGCGGCGGAAGAGGCGGCGTCGGCGGCGGGATGCCGAACGAAACACCGGAAGACGGCGTGTGGATCCTCATCGCGGGCGGTACGGTCCGGGCACAGGGCGGCAACGACATTCTCGACACCAACGGCACCTTCACCCAGACCGGCGGGACGATCATCGCCGTCGGCCCGAACATGTCGATCTACGGCGAGCCCGACGCGATCCTCGACACCAACGGGACCGCGGAGATCAAAGGCGGTACCTTCGCGGCGTTCTGCCGGAGCACGGGGAACAGCTATTCGTCGATCCTCTCTTCGCCCGCCGTCGCCTGCTCCTCGCTCAACGGCGCGGAGACAGTCAGTCTTGCAGACGCCGCGGGAAATGCGCTCCTTACCTTCGCAAACGGCACGAGAGCGCAGAATGTCGTGATCACGTCCGACCTGCTGACAGCCGGCCAGGACTATGCGCTGATCCTGGACGGCCGGACGATCCCGTTCACCGCTTCGGCAGGCGTGACGTCGGTGAAATAACCGGCACGGAAAAAAGCAAAAGAATAACAGGGACTGCGGGAAAAACGCGGTCCCTGTCTTTCGGTTACGCCTTTTTGAGCATCGCGCAGACGAGCTCGTACATCCGGGCGAGGGATCTGACGTTCAGCACCTCGTCCGGGGAGTGGAGGTTTTTGATGTCCGGCCCGATGGAGATCATGTCCATGTCGGGGAGCTTCCCCTTGAGAATGCCGCATTCGAGGCCTGCGTGGATGCCGATGACCCGCGCCTCGGTGCCGAAGCACGCCTTCCAGGTTTCCAGATAGAGCTGCTGCATGGGGGAACCCTCGAGGTAATCCCAGCCGGGGTAACGGCTGACGTGTTCGACCGAGGCACCGGACGGTAGCGCGGCGCATTCCACGCGGTTCTGCATCCAGTCGAGCATCGATTCGACCGAGGAGCGGGAGGAGACGACGATCTCGTAGCAGTCCGCATTCTCCCGCACCACGGCGAGGTTCGAGGAGGTTTCGACGAGCCCCGGGACCGCGCGGCTCATGCCGTGAACGCCGTTCGGGAGGTTCGAGAGGAGCGTGAGGAACGATACGGTCGATTCGGGCGTGAGGGCTTCCCGGGCCGCAGCTTCTTCGACGGATGCGCGGAAGGAGGCGTCGTCCGGGATGCATTCGGCGGCGATCGCGTCGATTTCAGCTTTTGCGGCCCCGCGGAACGCATCGGGATCGGCAGCGGCGACGGACGCCGTGCACTCGCGCGGGATGGCGTTGTCGCGGTTGCCGCCGGCGAAGGAGACCAGGCGGAAAGGCGCCGCTTTCGAAGCCGCGTACAGGATGCGGGCGAGGGTGACGATCGCGTTCTTGCGTCCGAGATCGATGTCCTCGCCGGAATGACCGCCGGCAAATCCGGATACCTCGACCGTGAGGACGGATTCGCCGCCGACAGGCGCTTTCCTCGGCGTGAACAGGACGTGGGAGCGCACGCCGCCGGCACAGGAGACGGTCGCCTCGCCTTCGCCCGCGGAATCGAGATTGATGAGACGGAGGGCTTTTGCGCGGGATGGATCGAAGGTCCGCATCCCGTTCAGTCCGGTCTCCTCCTCGGTCGTGAAGAGGCATTCGAGGGCGGGGTGCGGAAGCTCCGGCTGCGCGAGGATCGAAAGGATCACCGCCGTCGCAACGCCGTCATCCGCGCCGAGGGTGGTGCCGTTCGCGCGAAGCTCGTCGCCCGTCAGCACGAGTTCGATGGGATCCTTCAAAAAGTCATGAACGGTGCCGCGGTTCGCTTCGCAGACCATGTCGAGGTGGCCCTGCAGCATGACCGGGGCGTGTCCCTCATAGCCGGGCGATGCCTTCGCGCGCACGAAGACATTGTTCGCCGCGTCGATGTCCGCTTCGTGGCCGAGCGCGATCGCGGTGTCGCGCACGAAAACGGCCGCAGCGCGTTCGTTTCCGGATCCGCGGGGGATGTCGGAGAGTTTTTTGAAATAGGAAAAGACGATTTTCGGTTCCAGATCGCCGTAAGTCATAATGTCCTCCGGATCATTTTTGTGTTATTATAGCACAACGGCCGCGCAAAATCAACCGGATACGGATACGAGGGGAAGAAAAACAGCAGATTTCGAGAAAACTTGCCTCTCCGGGGTTTTCACGGGGAAGGTTTTGTGTTATAATAAAAGAAAAAAGCTGGAAACGGAGAACGGAATGGGAAAGCTCTCATCGCTTCTCAGAGCGGCGGGACACGGTAAACGGTTCAATTCGGCCGTGATCCTCGCAGCAGGGAGTGGGAAAAGGTTCAGCGACGACACTGCCAAGCAGTTTATCGAGATCGCGGGGGAGTCGATCCTCATGCGAAGCGCCAAAGCGTTTGAAATGTCCGGGGAAGTGGACGAGATCGTCGTCGTCACCCGCGAGACGGACGTCATCGGATGCCGGAACCTCCTGGAAAAGGCAGGCGTCACGAAGGCCACGCGCGTGATCGGCGGGGGAGAGACCCGTCAGGCATCTGCCAAACGTGGATTTGACGCCGTGAATCCCGCCGCCGACTATGTGGCGATCCACGACGCTGCCCGGTGCCTCGTCACGCCGGAGATGATCGAAGCGGTCTTCGAGGCGGCGTACGTCACAGGCGCGGCGGCGGCAGCTTCCCGCAATCCCGATACGATCAAGCGCACGGACGGCTCCGACCGCGTGACCGAGACCGTCGACCGCGAAAACACCTGGCTCGTTCAGACCCCTCAGATCTTCCGGGCGGATGTTTACCGCGCGGCTGCCTATATGGCCGAGCGGGATGCCGTGACGGCGACCGACGACTGTGCGCTCTGCGAGCGGCTCGGTTTTCCCGTTCGTCTCGTGGACTGCGGCCCGACGAACATCAAGATCACCTATCCCGCGGACGTCGTGATCGCGGAGGCGATTCTGAAATCGAGGGAGGCGGGAAAATGAGGATCGGTCACGGATATGACGCGCACCGTTTCACCGAGGGGGATTCCCTCGTCCTCGGCGGCGTGCGGATCCCCTATGATAAAGCGTTTCTCGCGCACTCCGACGGCGACGTGCTCGTTCACGCCCTGATCGACGCGCTTTTCGGTGCGGCAGGGGAGGCCGATATCGGCGCGCATTTTCCGCCGTCGGAAGAAAGCTACCGCGGGATCGACAGCATGATCCTGCTCCGGGATACGGCGGAGATCCTCGCGGACCTTGGGCTTGCCGTCGAGTACGCCGATATGACGATCGTCGCGCAGAAGCCGAAGATGGCGCCGTACCTGCCGTCGATGCGGGAGAGGATCGCACAGGTCCTCGGGATCCCCGCGGCGCGGGTGAACGTCAAGGCGACGACCGAGGAAAGAATGGGCTTCACCGGACGGGAAGAGGGGATCGCCGCGCACGCGGTATGCCTCCTCCGGGAAGCGGAACAATAAGAGCCGGTATCTCGGACGAAATACCGGCCCCGCACTCGGCAAAGCGATGACAAAAACGCACGTCCTTGGTATTCAACATCCCGGCCATCGCCCCGCTTCACAGAACTGTGTCAGGACGGGTCGCCCCGTCGGTACAGTCTATGCTCCGTCCGTTGTTTTGCCTGCCGGACACGGGACCGCGGGGATCGCGCATCGGTCCGTATCTGCCGTGTCCCCCGCGATCGTCCCGCCCCGCGGCGGTTCTTTGCTGCCCTTTGCGGCGGAAAATCTTTTTAAGGAGGACTCCATACGATGAAGATCCGGATCGCGCCGTCCCTGCTGGCTGCGGATTTCACCCGGCTCGCCGAGGAAGTACACCGGGCAGAGCGGGCAGGCGCGGATATGCTCCACTGCGACGTGATGGACGGCGTCTATGTTCCGAACATCAGCTTCGGTTTTCCCGTGATCCGTCAGATTTCCAAGATCACCCCCCTGCCGCTCGACGTGCACATGATGACGTCGTGTCCGCGGAAGTACATCGACGTTCTGCGGGATGCCGGCGCGCTCATCGTCACCGTGCACTCCGACGCGATGCCGCCGGACGAGGTGAAAGAGACCATCCGCGCGATCCGGGACACCGGCATGGTCGCCGCCCTCGCGCTCCGTCCTGCGTGTCCCGCCGAGGAGATCCTTCCGTACGTGCACGACATTGGGATGGTCCTCGTCATGACGGTCGAGCCGGGCTTCGGCGGCCAGAAATTCATGGCGGACATGATGCCGAAGGTGCAGGCCGTGCGCGCGATCCTCGACCGGGAAAGCCCTCTCTGCGAGATACAGGTCGACGGGGGGATCGGCGACGCGACCGTCAAAGACGCGGCAGCCGCGGGGGCAAACGTGTTTGTCGTCGGGACCGCGTCCTTCCGCGCGCCGGATATGGGAGAAGCGGTTTCTTCGATCCGGAGCGCCGCGGAAGCGGCATACCGGACCGGATGGCAGAATGCATGAAGAGAGCGGCAATAATCCGTCTGAATTCTATCGGAAATCACAAAGCGAAATTTACGATTTTTGATTCAAAAAAGGCGCGATCTATGTTATAATTTAGATGTAGTCCATATTCCCAGGAAAACCGGCAATTTTATGATTTCAAAGGGGTATTTTATGAGCGAAAGCTACTATGGCGATCTGATGGTCATCGGAATGCTCGGATGCGAAAAGTTCATCGACCAGGTTGATTTCTACCTCCGCGAATGGCGCAGACACGGCGACGAAGACGCGACCTTCGTGACGATGGCTGACTGCCCTCGTTTCGGATCCGGCGAAGGGAAGGGCATCATCCACTCTTCCATGCGCGGCCGCGACGTCTATATCATCTGCGACTGCTTCAATCACGGCGTTACTTACAAGATGTACGGCCAGGAGATCCCGATGAGTCCGGACGATCACTACGCCGATCTCAAGCGCACCATCGCCGCGATGGCAGGCAAGGCAAAGCGGATCACCCTCATCATGCCGATGCTCTACGAGGGAAGACAGCACAAGCGCTCCGCCCGTGAGTCTCTCGACTGCGCGATCATGCTGCAGGAACTGGTCGCCATGGGCGTCTCTAACATCATCACCTTCGACGCGCATGACGCGCGCGTTTCCAACGCCATCCCGCTCACCGGGTTCGACAGCATCCGCCCGACCTACCAGATGCTCAAAGCCCTGGTGCGCGTCGTCCCCGACATCTCCCTCGCGAACGACGACATCATGATCATCTCCCCGGACGAAGGCGCGATGTCCCGCACGATGTATTACGCCACCGTCCTCGGCATCGATCTCGGCATGTTCTATAAGCGCCGCGACTACTCCACCGTCGTGAACGGCAAGAACCCCATCGTCGCCCATGAATACCTCGGAAAGGACCTCAACGGCAAGGACGCGATCATCATCGACGATATGATCTCCTCCGGCGACTCCATCATCGACGTCGCCCGCCAGATCCGCGAAAAAGGCGCGAAGCGCATCTTCTTCTTTGTCACCTTCGGCCTCTTCACGAACGGCTTCGAAGCCTTCGACAAGGCTTACGAGGAAGGCCTCTTCACCAAGTGCTTCACCACCAACCTCGTCTATCATCCCGAAGGCCTTCTGGACAAGGAATGGTATGCGGAGGTCAATATGTGCAAGTACGTCGCCATCATCATCGATACCCTCAACCGGGACCAGTCCATCAGCACGCTTCTCAACCCCGTCAAGAAGATCCACAGCATCCTCGACGAGCACCAGAAGAAGGTGGATACCCAGATCAAAATAGACATCGAATAAGCAAAGAGACAGGTATGAAGAATTTCAAACATCAGGCCGCAGAATCCATCGCCTCCGCCGTCCTCGCGGCATCTCCCGAAGCGGGACTCACCGCCGCCGAGATCGAAGGACTGCTCGAATATCCGCCGGATCCCGCGATGGGAGACCTCGCGTTCCCGTGCTTCCGGCTCTCGAAGGTTCTGCGGCAGGCCCCTCCGAAAATCGCCGGCGCCCTGGCGGAAGCTCTTGCGGATTTCCCCCTCGGCACCGTGACCGCGGTCGGCGGATATCTCAACTTCAGGGTGAGAGCGGACTATCTCGCCCATCACGTGCTCGCGTCGATCGAAGAGCAGGGCGACCGCTACGGCTCCTCGGAGATCGGGCAGGGCAAGACCGTCGTCCTCGACTACTCCTCGCCGAATATCTGCAAGCCCTTCCACATCGGGCACCTCGGCACGACGGTCATCGGCCATTCGATCAAGCTCCTGCATGAATTCGTCGGCTACCACTGCGTCGGCATCAACCACCTCGGCGACTGGGGCACGCAGTTCGGCAAGCAGATCGTGGCATTCCGCCGCTGGGGCGACCGTGAGACCGTCGAGAGGATCGGCATCGACGAGCTCGTGCGGCTCTACGTGAAGTTCCATGAAGAGGCGGAAAAGGATCCGTCGCTCGAGGACCTGGCGCGGGCCGAATTCCACAAGCTCGAAGAGGGGGATCCCGACAACCTCGCGCTTTGGAAATGGTTCTGCGACGTCTCCCTTGCGGAATACGAGAAGACCTACCGCCAGCTCGGCATCGAATTCGATTCCTACACGGGCGAGTCCTTCTATATGCGCGGCGGCCTCGTGGATGAGGCGGTGGAGAAGATCCGCTCCCTCGGGCTTCTCAAGACCGACAACGGTGCGCAGATCGTCGACCTGTCCGAATGGAACATGCCGCCCTGCATCATCCTCAAGAGCGACGGCTCCACCATCTATCACACGCGCGACATCGCCGCGGTGCTTTACCGCAAGGAGACGTACGACTTCGACAAGGCGATCTACGTGACCTCCGCGCAGCAGTGCCTGCACTTCGCCCAGCTCTTCAAGGTCATCGAACTGATGGGTTATCCGTGGTATCAGGATATGGTCCACGTCCCCTACGGTACGGTCTCCGTGGATGGCGCAAAGCTGGCGACGCGGACCGGAAACGTCGTCCTTCTGAAGGATCTCTTCCGTCTCTCCGTCGAAAAGGTGCGCGAGGTCATGGACGAAAAGAATCCCGATCTCGAAAACAAGGACGAAGTCGCGGAAGCGGTCGGC
>JAFYBI010000244.1 GCA_017540285.1 Clostridia bacterium
CGATCCGGCCGTAGGTGACGACGAGCGAGCGGCGGGGTGCGTCGGGATCCCCGAACTCCGCGCGCGACCACAGACCGTCCCCGCCCGCGATCCAGCTGACGGAGGAGACCTCCCCGTCCCCTTTTCCCTTCGGATACCGCACGACCGCGATCCCGTCCTCCCGCGCGGCAGCCTCCAGCGCGGCGGGAATCTCCTCCGGAGAGGACGGCGAACGGATCGTGATCCCCGGAATGCGGGAAAGCAGCGCGGCGTCATAGATACCCTGATGGGTGACGCCGTCTCCCGGGACCAGACCTGCGTGGCTCAGGCAGAGCAGAATGTGCGAGCCCTGCAGCGCGACGTCGTGCCAGAGCTGGTCGAAGATCCGCTGCGAAAAGGTGGAATACAGCACGAGCACGGGCTTCAGTCCCGCCGCCGCCATGCCCCCCGCCATCGCCGCCGCGTGCTCCTCCGCAATCCCGGCGTCGAAGAAGCGTTCGGGGACCCGTTCGGCAAAGGCCGCCAGCCCGCATCCGTCCTTCATGGCCGCCGTGATCGCGGTGATTTTTCCGTCCTTCTCCGCCATGCGCACGAGCGTGTCCGACACGGCTGCGGTAAATCCGGACAGCGGCTGCGGAAGAACGCCCTTTTCGAGGTCGAAGGGACCGGTGCTGTGATACAGTTCCGGATGCGCCTCCGCGTCCGGATAGCCGAGTCCCTTCTTCGTGACGCAGTGCACGATCACCGGTCCGTCCTTGGTTTTCGCCTCTTCGAACACGCGGATCAGTTTTTTGATATCGTTGCCGTTCACCGGACCGATGTATTCCAGGCCCAGCTTCTCGAAAAACGTCTCCGCGCCGGTCGTCCGCTTGACGAGATCGCGGAATCCGCGCGCCGCCCGCACAAGCCCGCCGCCGACGAGGGGGATCTTCGAAAAGATCCGTTTGGCGTACAGCTTGAAGCTGAAATACCGGCCGCTCGTCCGGATGGCCGACAGATGACGCGACAGGCCGCCCACGTTTTTCGAGATGGACATTTCGTTGTCGTTCAGCACGACGCAGATTCTGAGCCCGGAATCCGCCAGACTGTTCAGCGCCTCGTAGACCATGCCGTTGGTGAAGGATCCGTCCCCGATGACGGCGACCGTCCAGCGGTCCGAACCCGCCATGCGCTCCGCCTCGGCTATTCCGACGGCGGCGGAGAGGGAGGAACCGCTGTGGCCCGCCGTCATGACGTCAAAGGGGGATTCCGAACGGTTTGTGAAGCCGGAGATCCCGCCCGTCTGCCGGAGAGTGGGGAACAGTCCGTACCGGCCCGTGAGCAGCTTGTGCGCGTAGGCCTGATGCCCCACGTCGAACACGATCCGCTCTTCCGGCGTCCGGAAGCAGCGGTGCAGCGCGACGGCCAGCTCCGCGGCGCCGAGATTGGACGCCAGATGCCCGCCGTTTTTCGAGACGACGGACAGAATGGTTTCCCGCAGTTCGTCGGCGAGAACGGGAAGCGCTTCCTCGGGAAGAGCCTTGACGTCCTCCGGACCGCGGATTTCCGGGAGGTATTTCATTGCGGTTCGGCTTCCTTTGCGAGATTGGTGAATTTCGTGAACCGGCCGATCCAGCCGAGCCGGACGCGGTCGAGAGAGCCGTGGCGGTTTTTCGCGATGATGACCTCGGCGACGGACTGGTCGGCGGTCGTCTCCTTGTAATACTCGTCGCGGTAGAGGAACATGACGATGTCCGCGTCCTGCTCGATCGCGCCGGAGTCCCGGAGGTCCGAGAGCATGGGGCGCTTGTCCGGACGGTTTTCCGGACCTCTCGAAAGCTGGGCGCAGCAGATCACCGGGACCTCGAGCTCCTTGGCCATGAGCTTCAGTCCGCGGGAGATGTCGGCCACTTCCTGCACGCGGTTGTCCTGATGCTTTTCGCCCTGCATGAGCTGGAGATAGTCGACCACCACCAGCCCGAGATTCTTCACCCGCCGCAGCTTGGATTTCATGCCCGTGACCGTGATGCCGGGCGTATCGTCGATGAGGATCTCTGCCTCGGACAGGCGGGATGCCGCGTGGGCGATGGCGACCCAGTCGTCGTCGTGCAGGTCGCCTGAGCGCAGCTTGAAGCTGTCGATCTGCGCCTCGGAGGACAGCATGCGGTTGGCCAGCTGCTCCGCCGACATTTCGAGGTTGAAGACGCAGACGGTTTTTTGCGTCCGATACGCGGCCTCGACGGCGATGTTCATGGCGAACGCGGTCTTTCCCATGCCGGGACGCGCGCCGATGAGGACGAGGTCCGCCTTGCCCATGCCGACGATGACGTTGTCGAGGGCGGTGAATCCCGTCGGGGTGCCGCGGAGCGCCTCGGGATTGGCGGCGAGCGTCTGGAGGCGGTCGTAGACCTGCAGCAGCGCGTCGCGGATGTGGACGAAGTTCTTGTCCTCCCGCCCCTCGGCGATGCGGTAGATCTTCCCCTCGGCGTATTCCACAAGGGATTCGGCGTCGTCGTCCCCGGCGTATCCGGCCTC
>JAFYBI010000245.1 GCA_017540285.1 Clostridia bacterium
CCGCCCGCGAGGTCGTCATCACCAACCCGAACCGCATCGCGGACATGATCGAAAATGTCCGCCCCATCCCGAAGGGGAACTACCCGCCCCACATCGACGGCGCGGAGGAAGAGCTCACGACGAAGTGCTGGTCCCTCGCGAAGGAGCTGTACGGCGATCCCCTGCCCGAGGTCGTGTCCGCGCGGCTCCAGCGCGAGCTCGATTCGATCATCTCGAACGGCTTTGCCATCATGTACATCATCGCCCGCAAGCTCGTGGAAAACAGCGAGGAGAAGGGCTATCAGGTCGGATCCCGCGGCTCCGTCGGCTCGTCCTTCGCAGCGACCATGGCGGGGATCACCCGGGTCAATCCGCTGCCGCCACACTACCGCTGCCCGAAGTGCCGCTGGTCCGAGTTCTTCACGAACGGTGAGGTCGGCTCCGGGTTCGATCTTCCGCCGAAGGTCTGTCCCGTGTGCGGCACGCCGTGCGATCAGGACGGGCACGACATCCCCTTTGAGACCTTCCTCGGCTTCAAGGGCGACAAGACCCCGGACATCGACCTCAACTTCTCCGGCGACGTGCAGGGCGCGGCACACAAGTTCACCGAAGTGCTCTTCGGCGCCGGCCACGCGTTCAAGGCCGGGACCATCGGCACGCTCGCGGACAAGACGGCCTACGGCTTCGCGGCGAAATTCCTCGAAAAGAAGGGGATTTCGGTGGGCCGCGCGGAGATGGACCGCCTGATCAACGGCTGCCTCGGCACCAAGCGCACGACCGGTCAGCACCCCGGCGGCGTCATCGTCGTCCCGGCGGAATACGAGGTCTACGATTTCTGCCCGATTCAGCATCCCGCCGACGACCCGAACTCCGACATCATCACGACCCACTTCGAGTTCAAGTATCTGCACGACACGATCCTGAAGCTCGACATCCTCGGCCACGATATCCCGACGAAATACAAGAGGCTCGAGGAATACTCCGGCGTCCTCGTCACGGATGTTCCGCTGTCCGAACCGCTCCTTTACGAAGGTCTGACCTCCACCGCCCCCATCGGGGTGGATCCGGAGCGGATCGACGCCCAGACCTCCACGCTCGGACTCCCCGAGCTCGGCACGAGCCTGTCCCGGAAGGTTTTGATGAAGGCGCAGCCGAAGTCCTTCGCGGACCTGCTCCAGATCCAGGGCCTGACCCACGGCACGGGTGTCTGGCAGGGGAACGCGGACGAGCTGATCGAGCAGGGGATCTGCACCATCTCCGAGGTCATCGGGTGCCGCGACGACATCATGATGACCCTGATCCACAAGTACGGGGTGGAGAAATCCCTCGCCTTCAAGATCATGGAATTCGTGCGCAAGAACAAGAAGGGCCTCGTGATCCCGCAGGACATGCAGGACGCCATGCATGCGCAGAACGTGCCCCAGTGGTACATCGATTCGCTGCAGAAGATCCGGTACATGTTCCCGAAGGCCCATGCCGCCGCCTACGCGATCGACGCCGTGCGGCTGATGTGGTACAAGATCCACTTCCCGGTGGAATTCTACGCGGCCTATTTCACGGCGGCTCCCGACGGCTTCGACGGGGAGATCGTCATGGGCGGGCGGCGCCGTGTCCGGGAGGTCTACGCCGATCTGAAGAAGCGGAACGACCTGTCCGCGACCGAAGCCGACGTGCGGGACGCCCTGCAGCTCGTGAACGAGTATTACGAGCGGGGATACGACTTTTTGCCCGTGGACATCAAAAAGTCCCACGCGACGAAATTCCTGCCGGAATCCGGGAAGATCCGGCTGCCGTTCACCTGCCTGCCAGGCCTCGGCACGAGCGTCGCGGAGAGCATCATGAACGCGATGAACTCCGGCGAGGTCTGGTCCGTCGACGATCTGCGTTCGAAGGCCAAGGTCTCGAAGAGCGTGCTCGAGCTTCTCGAAAAGAACGGCGCGCTCGCCGGCATGTCGCAGACGAACCAGCTTTCCCTCTTCGGTTAATCCCGGACGAATCCCCCGCATAACCGGACCTCCGCGCGCATAAGCTGTATCACACAGCAATCCACGCGGAGGTTTTTGTTTTGACTGATGCATCGATCTATCGCGATATCGCCGAGCGTACCCACGGAGACGTCTACATCGGCGTCGTCGGCCCCGTCCGGACGGGGAAGAGCACCTTCATCAAGCGATTCATGGAATCCGTGGTCCTGCCGAACATCCCCGACGACGGCGACCGGGCAAGGGCGCGCGACGAGCTGCCGCAGTCCGCCGGGGGGAGAACGGTCATGACGACCGAGCCGAAGTTCATCCCGGACGAGGGGGTCCGTGTCGACATCGACGGCGTCGGACTCCGCGTCAAGATGGTCGACTGCGTCGGATACATGATCCCGGAGGCGATGGGCGGGGAAGAGGACGGGGAGGCGCGCATGGTGAATACGCCGTGGCATCCCGCGCCCGTCCCGTTCGAAGAGGCCGCCGAGGAGGGGACGCACAAGGTCATCGCCGAGCACGCGACCGTCGGCATGCTCGTCACGACGGACGGCACGATCGGGGACCTGCCCCGGGAGAACTACGTCGGCGCGGAGGAGCGGATCGCGGCGGAGCTCACCGAGCTCGGCAAGCCCTACGCCGTCATCCTCAATTCCGCCCGTCCCGACACGCCGGAAGCGGTGCGCCTCGCCGAACGCCTCGAGGAGAAATACGGCGCGCCGGTCGCCCTGGTGAGCTGCCTCGACCTCGACGCGGAGGATATCTGGCACATCCTCGGGATGCTGCTCGGGGAATTCCCGGCGAAGGAGGCGGATATCGTCCTGCCCGCCTGGACCGGGATCCTGCCGCCCGACCACCGGCTGACGCTCGGGCTGAGAGAGGCGGTGACGGCCGCGTCGAAGAAGATGAAGCGGCTCGCCGACATCCGGGGCGCGTTCGCCGATACGCTGGGAGAGGGGATCGCGAAGGTCGTGGCGGCAGGCGGATCGGATCCCGCCGGGGCGAAGGTGGAAATCACCGAGACGGACGCCGGGCGGGGCTGCGCGACGCTTACGGTGACCCTGCCGGACAGTCTTTACTACGCGACGATCTCCGAGATGACGGGGATCTCCATGAAGGACGAGGAGGAGCTGCTCGGCGCCCTGAACCGGCTGTCCGAGGCGAAGCGCGAATACGACCGCTACCGGGACGCCATTGCCGCGGTGAACGAGCGCGGGTACGGGATCGTCATGCCGGAGGCCGGGGACCTCACGCTCGAGGAGCCGCAGATCGTGAAGCAGGCCGGGAGCTACGGCGTGCGGCTGCGGGCGTCCGCGCCGTCGATCCACATGATCCGCGCGGAGATCGGGGCGGAGATCAATCCGATCGTCGGGACGGAGGAGCAGTCGGAGGAGATGGTCAATTACCTCATGGAGGAGTTCGAGAGCGACCCCGCGAGCCTCTGGCAGTCGAACATGTTCGGCCGGAGCCTCTATGAGCTTGTGAACGACGGCCTGCACGCGAAGCTCGGCCACATGCCCGAGGACGCCCGTCAGAAATTCGGCGAGACCCTTTCGAAGATCATCAACGAGGGAAGCCAGGGCCTGATCTGCATCATCCTGTGAAAAAAGGGACCGCGCGGTCCCTTTTTCGGCGCAGACCCGAAAGGCTCCCTTGGATTAGAATTTCATGAAATCGTCCTCTGCGGCGTCACATGTCCTTGACTTTTCGCGGGAAACGGGTATAATATATCCTGAGCAGTCTTTGTTTTTGGCACATGTTCCGCTCAGGAGACTCTATGAAAAAAAAGCTCAAACGCATCGCGACGAGCCGCGCCGTCATCGTCTGGCCGCTCATCGTCATTCAGCTCTTCCTCATCTTTCTGATCGCCGTCCAGTTCACCCGGTTCTATTACGTCTTTTCCGTCGCGACGGCGCTCCTCGATTTTGTTTTCGTCCTCTATCTCATGAAAAACAGCCGGAGCATGTCGTACAAGCTCTGCTGGATCGTCGTCGCCTTTACGTTCCCCGTCTTCGGCGTCGCGCTCTACCTCATCTTCGGCGGGAAACGCGCCTCGGGACGCGCGCTGCGCAAGATGCGCTTCATGAGAGAGGCGGCGAGAGCGGGCACGGCGCGGGAAGTCTGCGCGCTTGCGGATCTCGAGGCGGAGGATCCGACGGCCGCCCGTCAGGCGCGCTACATCAAGACCACGTCCTACTGCCCGCCCGTGAAGCACTGCGAGACCCGCTATTTCGAGAGCGGCGAGGCCATGTTCCCCGTCCTGCTCGAAGAACTCCGCAGGGCCGAGCGCTACATTTTCCTCGAGTACTTCATCATCGGCGAGGGCGAGATGTGGGACGCCGTGCATGAGATCCTCCTCGAAAAAGTAAAAGCGGGCGTCGACGTCCGCGTCGTCTACGACGATATCGGCAGCGCGCTCGCCATCCCGGGCAATTTCGACGGAAAGCTCCGCCGGGAGGGGATCGACTGCCGCATCTTCCAGCGGTTCATCCCCCTCCTCTTCGCCCGGCAGAACAACCGCGACCACCGCAAGATCTGCGTGATCGACGGCGTCACCGCCTTCACCGGCGGCATCAACCTGGCGGACGAATACATCAACACCGAGGAGCGGTGCGGCTACTGGAAGGACACCGCCGTCATGGTGCGCGGGGAGGCCGCGTGGAGCTTCGCCGTCATGTTCCTCACCATGTGGGACTACCTCTGCGGCACGAAGACCGACGAGATCGGCGATTACTCCGATTACATGCCGCTGCCCGGCGCGCTCGACGGCATCGACGGAGGCGGCTATGTCCAGCCCTACACCGACAGCCCGCTCGACGGCGAGCCCGTCGGGGAAAACGTCTATCTCGGCCTCATCGAGAGCGCAAAGCGCTATGTGTGGATCACCACGCCCTATCTCATCGTCGACGAGCGCCTGGAGCAGGCCCTGATCCACGCGGCCCGGTGCGGTGTCGACGTGCGGATCGTCACCCCCGGCATTCCGGACAAGATCCTCATCAACCAGACCACCAAGTCCTACTATCCCAACCTCGTCGCGAACGGCGTGAAGATCTACGAGTTCAAGCCCGGCTTCGTCCACGCGAAGGGCTTCCTCGTCGACGACGAATACGCGGTCGTCGGGAGCGTCAACCTCGACTACCGGAGCCTCTATCTGCACTTCGAGTGCGGCCTCTGGATGTACAAGCCCGACTGTCTCCCCGACGTGAAGCGGGATTTCATCGCGTTGATCGAGAAGAGCGAGCCCGTCG
>JAFYBI010000246.1 GCA_017540285.1 Clostridia bacterium
ATCTGTTAGAATACCGTCAGACAGGAGGGATGCCCATGGACTGGATCAGCGGGATCGGACAGGCGATCGCCTATATCGAAGCGCACCTCGCGGATGAGGTCGACTTTGCGGAAGCGGCCCGGCGGAGTTATTCGTCGCCGTCGCACTTCGCGCGGGTCTTCTCGATCCTCTGCGGGTACACGCTCGGAGAATACGTGCGTCTGAGACGGCTGACGCTGGCAGGCGCGGAGCTCGCGCACGGGGACGCCCTGGTTATCGACGTCGCGCTGAAATACGGCTACGACTCGCCGGACAGCTTCGCGAAGGCGTTCCGCGCGTTCCACGGCATCTCCCCCTCCGATGCGCGCCGGAGCGGGGCCGTGCTCAAGTCCTTCTCTCCCCTGTCGTTCAAAATCTCTCTGGAAGGCGGTACGATCATGGACTATCGGATCGAAGAAAAGAAGGCGTTCCGGATGCTCGGGTACAAGCGGCGCTTCACCGGCTCTCCGGCAGATCGGGCACAGCAGGAGGCGGACTTCTTCGTCGGCACGCGGCTTGGGCAGTTTCTGCTTGCCGGGATGCAGCACGACGCGGACACGCAGTTCGGCGTTCTCACGAATTACGGCGAGGACGGCTATGACTATTACATTGCGGGGATGGTGCCGGACGATCTCATCGACGTGTACCGGGAGCCGCAGTATGTGGGCGATGAGGTCGCCGATCTCGTCGGGCTGGAACCGGTGGAGATCCCGGCGGGACGCTGGCTCGTGTGCGAAACGAAGCGGTGCCAGCACCCGACGAATGACTTCCTCACGCTGCGCCGGGAAGCGGTGGGAAGCTGGCTCCCGAGCGCGGGATACGCGCTCCGCGACGCGCCGGAGATCGAGGTCGTGCACTGGTTCAACGACGACCGGTATTTGCAGCGCTACATCGAAATCTGGCTCCCGATCGAAAAGATCTGACAAAGAAAAAAGCCGTTCATCGGATTTCCGGTGAGCGGCTTATTTCATGGGCAGGAGATCTGCGTCGTCCTCGGTCTGCCGGAGAAAGCGGACGCGGAGGACGGCGGTAAAGAACCCGAGGAGGACGGTGACGGCGATGGTGACGGGGTCCCAGCCGTTCCCGGACCCGAGGCGCGGCACGACGGTCCCGCAGAAGTTATAGACGGCATGGATCGCGGCGCACAGCCACACGGAACGCGAGGCGACGAGGACGCACGCGCACATCCCGCCGATGAGGAAGGAATAGCCGATCTGCATGAGGACCGCACCCGGCGATGCACCTGACAGAAGATTCACGAGGTGTACAAGTCCGAAGAGCGCGGAGGAGATCAGCGCGGCGAGGAAAACGGCATGCGGACGTCCCCGCAGGCGCGACAGGCAGTACGGCATCAGGAACCCGCGGAAGGCGAGCTCCTCGAAAAGGCCGACGGCGAGGCATTCCCCGATGAAGAGGAGGATCCTCCCGGGGGAGGCGTCGATCCTCGCGCGTCCGGTGAAAAGCCCGATCCACGGGAGATTGTTCACGGCGACGAGGAGCGCGAGCAGCGGGATCACGGGGCGCTGCGACAGGTCCGGGACGCCGAGGGTGCGATACCCCATCCGCCGGATCAGGACGACAAAGACCGCCGCGCCGATCAGCCGGGTGAGGATCGTCTCCGCCATCGGGAACCATGCGGCGTCCGGGCGGAGCACCCATCCCGCGAGCTCACAGAACACGAGGACCGTCACCGCCGCGGCGAAGAGGATCTTCTCACGTTTCGTCATGGTTCTTCCTCCGTTTCACAAGCAGAAGGACGAGCCCCCCGGCGACGAGGATGAGCGACACGAGCTGGGACGGCGTGAGAAAATCGACCACTGTTTTGCCGCGGTCGTCTCCGCGCCAGAATTCCAGGAAGAACCGCCAGACGCCGTACGCGATGAAATAGACGGGCGCGCCGTATCCGCGGGAATGCGTGACGAGACGCCAGAGAAACGCGGCGAGGAGGAAGAGGAAGATCGCCTCGTAGAGCTGGGTCGGGATGGCACGGAAGCCGAGTGCGGGGAAATAGATCCCGTGCTCCGAGGGAAGGCCGTGGCAGCATCCCGCCATGAGGCAGCCGATGCGTCCGAAGCCGTGGCCGAGCGCGATCCCGGCGGCGTATCCGTCCATAACGCCGTCAAAACGCGCGAGGTGCTCGCGGGAATCCCGGAAGACGATCTTTCCGCCGACAAAGTACACGACAGCGATGATCGCGAGGGCGCCGATCAGCCCGCCGAGGTAGGTCGAGCCGGTCGAAACGTCCGGATGAAAGCCTCCGCCGCCGAGCCAGTCGTAGACCGCCTGAAAGAGGCAGCCGGAGAGATACCCGCCGACCGCTCCCGCCGTGACGGAGACGAGCGCGAGGTTATAGAGCTTCGCGGACATGCCGGTCTTGACGGAATACCGGCGGAAGAGGGCGATCGCGGCGATATACCCGACGACGATCATGACCTCGTATAGGGTGATGCCGAAAAACAGTTCGTATGGATACATGGCAAAAAAGATTCGGGGAAGCCCCCCGTTCGGAAGGCTTCCCACGAATGGATTGTTTCAGCGCTTATTTACGGCGGGAGATCCAAGCGGAGCCGAGGAGCGTCACAAGGACGATCAGGCCGCCGCCGATGAAGGAACCGCAGCCGCTCTTCGCAGTCTGAACGGCGTTGTTGGCAGCGTCGGTAACCGCGTTGGCAGCGTCGTTCGCAGCTTCGGAAACCGCGTCGCCGACAGCCTCAGCAGCCTCGGTGACGTCTTCCTTGACTTCTTCGACAGCCTCAGTGACTTCTTCCTTGACCTCTTCCACCTTCTCTTCGACCGGAGCCGGGGTCTCCGCTTCGGGAGCGTCCGCGGAGCAGAGGACCACTTCGGAAACCTGCATCAGGCTGACCGGGGTCTCGGTGCACTCGAACTTGAAGTAGGAGTACGCGGCGGTGGGCTCGATGGAAGCGGCGAAGAACGTGTAGTCCACGTCGCCGGCAACTTCCGTGAAGAAGGTGTCGTCACCGGTGGCGATGACATCCCAGCCCGCGTTGTCGTTGGAACCGTAAATCGTCCACAGTCCGGGAGCTCTGCCCGGGTTGGAGGAGTTGTCGTTCGCGGTCGCCATGATGATGCCGTTGATGGAGTACTTACCGTCTACCTGGGCAACGGACCATGCCGGGAAGCCGTTGGTGCAGAACTTCGTGGTGACGTCGTCGTCCCAGAGGTTTTCCGGACCTTCGTTGTTGAAGTGAACGTCCGCGCCTTCGACGATTTCATACTTCGTGATGGGCTTGGAACCGATCGCCTTCGCTGCGGCAGCCGCTTCGTCCTACTGGTTGC
>JAFYBI010000247.1 GCA_017540285.1 Clostridia bacterium
GATCTTTCCGGAACCCTCAGCATCCTCGGCCTCACCCTTGCTGAGGATGGACTGCGGCACGCCGACGCCCTGCTCGCCTCACCCGTGCTGGAAATCAAGGCTGGGGAAATCCGCACGGTCTACGCCGAGCTTCGCGTACCGGCGGACGCCGTGCCCGGCGAACACGGCTTCACCGCTCATTTCTATACGCACCGCATGCTGGACGCCGAAACCGAAGCGGGATCCTTTTCCGGCGCCGTCGAGGTCTCGAACTACGTCCTGCACGACGTGAGGGAGAATAAATTCCACCTCGATCTCTGGCAGCATCCCTCGAACCTCGCCCGCAAGGCCGAAACGCCTCTCTGGAGCGACGCGCATTTCGCCGTGATCGAGAGGTATCTGAAATCTCTCGGCGAGCTCGGCCAGAAGGCGGTCACGATCATCGCCTCCGACGCCCCCTGGAGCGGTCAGGGCTGCGGTGTGGTCCCCGAGGACGCGAATATGTTCGAGTACGGCATCATTCAGGCGAAGAAGACCCGGGACGGACGGATCGAGTGCGATTTCCGGGCCATGCAGCGGTACATCGACACGGCGGCGAAGTACGGCATCGACCGGGAGATCTCGGTCTACGGCCTCTGCAACGTATGGAGCCAGTGCGGGTTCACCCAGCCGGCTGAGGACTATCCGGACGGGGTGCGCATCCGATATCTCGATGAGGCGGACGGCTGTTACAGGTACATGACGAGCGCTGAGGATATCAAGGCGTACATCGTGAATCTGGAGCAGTACTTCCTCGCCACCGGGCAGATGGACCGCGTGCGTCTGTCCGCCGACGAGCCCGGGGATATCGGGCACTACCGCACGATCCTCGGACTGATCCATGAAATCGCCCCCGCCTTCAAATTCAAGGCCTGCATCAACCACTCCGAATTCATCGGGGAGTTCGGCGAGGAGGTGTACGATTTCGCGCCGTACATCGGGGGCATGACCGCCGAATATCAGGTTTTGAAGCGGTATCAGGCGACCATGCCGGGAAAGCGGTTCCTCTATTATATCTGCTGCGGTCCCGCCTTCCCGAACACCTTTATCACCTCCCCCCTCATCGAGTCGGAATACATGCCCGTCCTGGCCTCCGCGGCGGGATTCGACGGGATGCTGCGCTGGAGCTACAATATCTGGCCCGACCGTCCGAGAGAGGATTCCCGCTACCGCGACTGGCGGACCGGCGACACCCATCTCGTCTATCCCCAGGCCGACGGCAGTCCCCTTCTGACCCTGAGATGGAAGGAGTTCAGACGCGGCATCGAACTGTACGAGATCCTCGAAGAGCTGAAAGCGAAGGATTCCGAAGCCGCGGCCGAGGCATACGCCATGGTGATGAAGACCGCCGATATCGAAGCCGTCGGAAAAGCCGCGTCGACGGAAGAGATGTATGTCTCCGATATCGAAGCATACGACGGAATGGAGAAATTCGCCGCGGAAAAGCTGGCTGAGTGAACGGGGAGCGGGAGATTTTCTCCGGCTGCCGCAAAGGTCCGAATAATACTATTTCCGTTATAAATGATGTCATCCAGAGA
>JAFYBI010000248.1 GCA_017540285.1 Clostridia bacterium
CGCGTCGCAGAAGGAGAAAAACCGGTATTCCCTCTCCACCGCCGTGCGGTAAGCCCGCAGGATCGTCTCCCGGTCCGCGAGCGCGGAGACCAGCATGAGCAGCGTGCTCTCCGGCAGATGGAAGTTCGTGATGAGCGCGTCGACGATGCGGAACCGGTAGCCGGGATAGATGAAGATCCCCGTGTCCGTGTCGACCGCGCGGAGCCGTCCGTCCTCGTCCGCCGCCGATTCGAGAACCCGGCAGGACGTCGTCCACACGGCGATCACACGCCCGCCCGCGGCTCTCCGGCGGTTCACGAGCTCCGCCGTCTCCTGCGTCACCCGGATGTATTCCGAGTGCATCTCGTGCTCCGCGATCCGCTCCTCCTTCACCGGACGGAAGGTCCCGAGCCCGACGTGGAGAAGCACCGGCGCGACGGCGATCCCTTTTTCGCGGATCTTATCGAGCAGCTCCGGCGTGAAGTGCAGACCGGCGGTCGGCGCGGCGGCGGATCCGGCTTCGCGGGAATACACCGTCTGATACCGCTCCGGATTGTCGAGCTTGTGCGTGATGTACGGCGGCAGGGGCATCGTCCCGAGCAGATCGAGCGCGGCGAAGAAGGTCAGCCCCTCGCGGTGCACCGTGAAGCGGACCATGCGGCAGCCCTCCTCCGCGATGCCGAGGACCTCGGCCGTGAGCAGACCGTCGCCGAAGGAGAGGATGTCTCCCGGGCGCGCGCGCTTTCCCGGACCGGCGAGGGTCTCCCAGACGCCTTCCTCCCGCTGGCGGAGAAGCAGGAGCTCCACTGGGGACGCCGAACCCTCGCTCCCGTCCGCCCGCCGCGCGCGGTGTCCGATGATCCGGGCGGGGATGACGCGCGTGTCGTTGATCACGAGCGTGTCGCCGGGATCGAGGTAATCGACGATGTCCCGGAACACGCGGTGCTCGAGCGTCCCGGTCCTGCGGTCGAGGACCATGAGGCGCGAGGAGTCCCGCGGCTCGACGGGCGTCTGCGCGATGCGCTCCGGGGGAAGGTCGTAGCGGAAATCCGAAAGGGTAAGGTCGGTCGGGGGAAGGGTGTTTCTGATCATGTTCTGCTCCGTGGACGGCTTGACAAGCGCCGCCTGCTGTGCTATCATAGTTCCGTAAACGTCCGCACCCTCCGGCCGTGCTGCGCATAGACTGGGAATGGGCGGGGCGATCGTCTGTATCATAGCACAAACCGCCCTCCATTTCAACGCTTTTTCATGAATTCCCGCGCGGATTGCGCGGCCTTGCGATATGAAGAAAAACAAAATCCCGTTCCGGGGACTGTGCACGGCGCTCGTCACGCCCTTCCGGGAGGACGGAAAAGTCGACATGAACGCCTTCCGGAGACTGGCGGAGCGGCAGATCGACGGGGGGGCGGATGCCCTGCTCGTCCTCGGGACCACGGGCGAGAGCGCGACCCTGACGGACGAAGAGCGGCGGATGCTCGTGACGGAGACGGTACGGCTGGCGGACGGCAGACTCCCCGTGCTCGCCGGGACCGGATCGAACGACACCGCCCGGACCGAAGCCTTCACCGAATTTGCCTGCGGGGCGGGCTGCGACGCGGTGCTCATCGCCGCGCCGTATTACAACCGGCCGACGCCGGACGGGCTGATCCGGCACTTCACCGAGGCGGCGGACGCGGCGGGCTGCCCGGTGATTCTTTACAACATTCCCTCCCGCACCGGCGTCGATCTCACGGTCCCGCTGGTGAAAAAGCTGGCGCAGCACCCGCGGATCGCCGGCATCAAGGAAGCCTCGGGCAGCATCGACCGGGCGGCGGACCTCTGCGCGGCGTTTCAGGGGGAGGATTTCGCTGTGTACGCCGGCAACGACGGGGAGATCGTCCCGGTCTGTTCCGTCGGCGGCGCTGGCGCTGTGTCCGTGATCGCGAATCTCCTGCCGCGGGAGACGGGCGAGATGTGCCGCGCGCTGGCAGCGGGGGACCTGACGCGGGCCGCCGCCCTGTGCGCCAACGATCTGGAGGGCGTCGTCGGCGCGGCGCATCCCGAAATCGCGGAGATCCGGCAGACGCTGGAGGACTGCGGCGCTTTCGGCGCCGCCATGACGGGCTCCGGCTCGACGGTATACGGCATTTTTCCGGATGAAGCGGCGGCACAGGGCGCATATGCGGCGCTGCGGACACG
>JAFYBI010000249.1 GCA_017540285.1 Clostridia bacterium
CCGTGTCGATGACCTGCGCGATGCGGGACGCGGATTCCGACGCCAGTTGATGGCACCAGGTAAAGCGCCTGTCGCCTTCGTCGAGCTCGATCATGAGGACGAGGTGGCTGTGCCGGTCGAGCTGCAGCGCCATCGCACGCTTGATCGCTTCTTCTTTTTTACCCGTCGCGGCGAGGGTCAGGCAGATCTGCTGATCCGCAACGGAACCAAGACGACGGTCCGGGCAGCGCTCCGCGACCCGTTCATAGAAGCGGATCGCCTCCGCGGTGTTTTCTTCCTCCGCCTCTCCCGGGATCCGGCGCAGACAGCCGGCGCAGGCCATCATGCTCTGCCAGTCCTCCGGGTAGATTGCGAGGATCTCCCGGTACAGCGCGACGGCTTCGGCGGGGTGATTCGTGCGGGAGAGCTCGTCTGCTTTCCGCTCGAGATCGGCACGGCGCGAGGCGTTTCGGACCTCGCTCATCCCGACGAGATCGTCGAGCGAGACGCCGAAGAATGCGGCCGTCGTGACGAGGAGCGGCAGGTCCGGGACCCCGGAACCCGTTTCCCATTTTGACACGGCCTGTCCCGATACGCCGAGGTATGCCGCGAGCTCCTCCTGGGTCATGTCCTTGGCCCTCCGCAGGCGCTTCAGGTTTTCCGCGATGTGCATGTCCATAGATAAAACCTCCCATGGTATGAAATGGGAACCGGCCGGTTCTGACTTCATTGTAACACACGGGAGGGGGATTTTCAATAGAGGCGTATTTGAGAATTTTCCAACGGAACGTGGGATTTTCAGAGCTTCTGGATCGTCATGCCGCCGTCGACGCCGACGATCTGGCCGGTGGTGTAGCCGAGCGCGCCGTCCGCGAGGGCGAGGACCGTTCTGCCGACGTCCTCCGGCTGGCCGATGCGCGGAATGGGACAGAGCCCCCCGGCGATCAGGCGGTCGTATTTTTCGCGCACGCCCGCTGTCATGTCGGTCGCGATGATCCCGGGCCGCACCTCGTAGACGCGGATGCCGAATTCCGCGAGCCGGTCTGCGTAAAGCGTCGCCGCCATGGAGAGCCCCGCCTTCGAGATGCAGTACTCGCCGCGGTTGACGCTCGAGACGGACGCCGAGATCGAGGTGACGAACACGACGGCGCGGAAGGCGTCGTTCTGCTGAGCGGCCATGCGCCGGGCGATCTCCTGCGTGAGGAAGAACGTCCCGCGCAGATTGATCCCGAGCACGCGGTCGAAGCTCTCCTCGCTCATCGCGAGCATATCCGCCCGCACGTTCGGCGCGACGCCCGCGTTGTTCACGAGCACGTCGACGGTTTCGAGCCCCGCGAACGCCTCTTCGGCGATCCGGAGGCGGTCGTCATGCGAAGAAATGTCCCCCCGGATATAGAAGGACTCCGGCGAGAGGCGGCGCAGTTCGGCGGTGTATTCTTCGACGGCGTCCGCCGGGCGGGTGCCGACTGCGGCGACGGTGTAGCCGTGTTCCGCGAGCGCGAGGGAGATCCCCCGTCCGATCCCGCGGGCCGCGCCGGTGACGATGGCGCATCGCTTTCCGTTTTTCATGGTCTTACCTCGCTGTTTTGGGAATCGAGCTCTTTCACGAAGAAGAGCTCCGTCGGATCGCCGGGCGTGAGCATGAGCGCGCCGCAGTCCCGGTAGCCGAGTCTGCGGTAGAAATGCTGGCCTTCCTCGTCCGCCTGCGTGGAGACAAGGACGCGGTCATATCCGGCCGCACGCATGCCGCGCTCCCACGCCGTCATGAGCGCCCGCCCGATTCCGCATCGCTGACGGTCGCGGACGACGTAGAGAAGATTGCAGAAGGGGATCTCGTCCCAGAAGAAGTTCCAGCGCAGGATCGCGACCGGGCGGCCGTCTTCCTCGGCGGTGAGAGCCTCTCCCTCCCGGATCTTGCGCAGAAACACCGCTTCCGGGACGTGGTCGAGGGTGCGCCATAAGACCCGGTCGGATTCCGCGGCGGGACGGATGGTGAGCATGACGGGCCTCCTCAAAATGCGCTGCCGCCCGTCGGATCGATGACGATCTTGCGGCAGTGGCGGCAGTAATACGCTTCGACGGTCGAACCGGCCCATGAACGATCCGCAAGGGCCACCGAACCTTCGGGCAGCGGGAAAAGCCGGGTATTGTGCGGATACCGCCGCTTCTTTGTTGTCCATGCAATCTCATGCGGACTCTGGATCACGCCGGATTCCATCTCTTTTTGACAGTAAGGACAGTTCACGGTACTTCACCTTATTCTTTCGGAAACAGTTCCTTGTACATCGGCAGATAGACCTCCCGGTCGCGGATCGGGCAGCCAGTCGCGTGGAGCTTGCGCATCATTGCCGTGCACTTCGAGCAGGTCAGGCAGACCTTTGACGCATCGAGCGTGCCGTTTTCGAGGATGTCCCGCGCGAAATCCGGGTACGCGAACGCCATCCGGCCGAAGCCCGCCGCGTCCGCCATGCCCGCCGATACCGCGCCCGCCGCGACCTGCGGGGCAAACGCGCGCAGATAGCTGTAGCCCGTCCCGATGAGCGTGATGCCGGGGACGGTTTTCTTCATGTGCGCCGCCGCATCGATCAGACGGGAAACGCCGGCGAGACGCGCCTCCGGCGGTTCGTAACCTCCGTTGTCATAGGGGCGGTTGACGTGAGGGTTGTAGTACGGCGAGCCGAGCGTCATGTCGACGAGGCGCACGCCGCCGTCATGCATCAGGCGGTACAGGCGGTCCGGCTCCTCCCAGTCGGGGGTGAGCGACCCGTCCCGGGCCATCCCGAAGCCCCACGGATGGGGGATCATCTCGACCGGCCCGAAGCGCGAGGCGAGCACGAAATGCCGGTCACGATGGACCGCCGCCGCGCGGATCGCATCGAGGAAGAGGCGCGTCCGGTTCTCGAAGCTCCCGCCGTAGCGTCCGGGACGGTCATACGCCGAGAGCAGCTCGCTGAACAGGTATTTGTGACAGCACTTGATGTCCGCGCCGTCGAAGCCCGCGTCCTTCGCCATCTTCGCCGCCGCGCCGAACTTCTCCGGGAGGCTGTCGAGGTATTCGTCCGTCACGACGGGCCAGTCAGAGGGGATGTCCATCTTCTCGTTCATCACGGGATTGTGATACGAGATCACCGGGCGGGGCGTGTTGTCCGGGCGGGAAAAGCGGCCCGAGTGCGTAAGCTGCAGGATCACGGGCGCGCCGTCCGAGAGACGGTGGGCTTCTTCGGCAAGGTGACGGAACGCGTCGAGATTCTTTTCATGGATCCGGAGCTGACCGGTGCTCGTGCGGCCCTCCTCGACGACTGCGGTCGCTTCGACCCAGAGAAGTCCCGCGCCGCCGGACGCCATACGCCGGATCCGCCGCATCGTCAGCTCTCCGGGCGCGCCGTCGGGGGTCGAATCGAAGCCCTCCATCGGGTGGATCGTCAGGCGGTTCTTCAGGGTGACGTCGGAATCCGCGACGGTCACGGTCTCCGCGAGCGGGGAGAGATCGCGCGACCAGGGCAGGGAAACGCCGTCCCGCGCCTCTGCTGCGAAGAATTCCTCCTCCGTGCGGTATGTGAAGCGCGCGCCGCTCATGCCATGGTCTCCAGCATGCTGAGAGTGACGGAATACCGCGTCGGGCGGCCCGCGTCGAAGGCTTCGTACTCTTCGAACATGAACTGCGCCATGCGGTGGACCTCGTTTCCGATGGAGCCCGCGATGTGCGGCGTGAGGAAGACGTTCGGGAGGGTATAGAACGGACTTCCTTCCGCCGGGGGCTCGGGCCAGGTCACGTCGAGGACGGCGACCCGGGTGGGAACGTCGCGGAGCGCCGCGATGAGATCGTCCTCCACAACCTGCGCGCCGCGTCCCGTGTTGAGGAACGCCGCGTAGGGCTTCATGCGGGAGAACAGCCTGCCGTCGAGCATCCCGACCGTCTGCGGGTTGTTCGCGAGGTGGTTCGAGATCACGTCGCAGGAGGAGAAGAGCGTTTCAAGATCGGTCTTCTTCACGCCGAGCGCCGCGGCCTTGTCATCCGGGAGGAAGGGGTCGAAGACGAGGATGTCGACCAGATCGAGCGTCTTCAGCTTTTCGATGACCATTTTGCCGATCATGCCCGCGCCGATGATGCCGACCCTGATCTCATAGTTGCCGGGGAAATCGCCGCCACGGTTGGGCCAGGAACTGCCGTCCGACGCGCGGTGAAGCCGCTGATAAAAGCCCTTGGAGGCGAGGATGATCTCGGCGAAGGTGTATTCCGCGACGGGGGTGCCGTTGGCTGCCCAGGCGGAGAAGACGGCGATCCCCTCTTCGAGGAATTCGCGCGCGAAGTGCTGCACCGATCCCGCGCCGTAGAACACGGCTTTGAGGTTCGGCAGGTATTCGCGGATCTCTTCTCTTTCAAAGTGCGGCATGCCCCACGTCGTGAAGAGATAATCCGCGCGGGAGAGGATGTCCCGGTATTCGTCCAGGCTGCGCTTCGTGACGACGTCATCGGTCTCGAAGCAGAGGACTGCGTGCAGCTTTTCGAGGATTTCGGGGGAATAGACCGCCCCGATCCGTCCGGCGTCGCCGAAGAAGAGCGCGTGTTTCATATCAACCTCCGAAGTTGAACCGTCCGAGGTCTTCGAATTCGAGCAGATCGGACAGGATGTAGTTCGAGACGAACATGCCGGCGGGCGTGAGCGCGGTGATCCCGCGGCGGCGCGTCATGAAGCCTCCCCGGACGAAGCGGCGGCATTTCTCGCCGTAGAGCTCGTCGAAGGAATAGCCGAAGCGGCGGCTGAATTCGTTTTCGTCGATGCCCGCGGTGAGCCTCAGCCGGAGCATGACGTATTCGCCGATGCGTTCCCGCTCCCCGACCTCTTCGAGCTCGTCGGTGATGCGGACGCGGCTGTCCTTCACGGTGACGCCCTCGACGTATTTCGCGATGTCGCGGGTGAAGGAGAAGCGGCTGCCGTGGAAATAGGAGTGCGCCGAGACGCCGAAGCCGAGGTATTCGTCGCAGTTCCAGTATTTGAGATTGTGGCGGCATTGCCTGCCCGGACGCGCGAAGTTCGAGATCTCGTACTGGAGATACCCCATGTCGCGCAGATAGGAGATCGCCGCGAGATACATGTCGGCCTCCTCGTCCTCACCGGGAAGCGTCGGCGCGATCTCGGCGTAGTTCGCGTAGAACCGCGTGCCCGGCTCGATCTTGAGATCGTAGAGCGAGATGTGGTCCGGCCCGACGCGCGTCAGGTAGTGTAAGCTGTGGAGCAGTGTGTCCGTCGTCTGCTCCGGGATCCCGAACATCAGATCGACGTTGATGTTGTCGAATCCCGCGTCGCGCGCCATGCGGAACGAGCGTGCAAAGTCCTTCCTCGTATGGATGCGGGAGAGGGCTTTCAGCTCGTTGTCGTGCGCGGACTGCAGTCCCATGCTCAGCCGGGTCACGCCCAGGCGGCGCAGGCGGGTGAGGGTGGAGTAGCTGACGGTCGCGGGATTGGCTTCGACGGTGAATTCCGTGTTGTCCGCGAGGGGGAAGATCTTCTTCATCGCGCGGATCAGGCGGAAGAGCTCCTCCGGAAGGATCGCGGTGGGCGTTCCGCCGCCGATGAACACGGTATCCGGCGCGTATTCGTCGCGGACCGCGGTGCGGTAGCTCTCCATGTGCGCGATGACGGCGTCGATATAGCGGGTGACGATGTCCGGGGAATCCGTCACGATGGAGTTGAAGTCGCAGTAGGCGCACTTCGAGCGGCAGAAGGGGATGTGGACGTAGATCCCGAGCGGACGCAGACGGTTCAACGATTCGTAGTAGTTCATAATCACTGATCGTCGTCGAGCTTGAGGACCGCCATGAAGGCCTCGGGGGAGACCTGCACGGAGCCGAGCTGACGCATTTTCTTTTTGCCTTCCTTCTGCTTTTCGAGCAGTTTCTTCTTCCGGGTGATGTCGCCGCCGTAGCACTTCGCGAGGACGTCCTTGCGCAGGGCTTTGACGGTTTCGCGCGCGATGATCTTCGACCCGACGGCGGCCTGGATCGGCACCTCGAAGAGCTGGCGCGGGATGTTGTCCTTGAGCTTCTCGGCGATCTTGCGGGCGCGCGCGTAGGCCTTTTCCTGGTGGACGATGAAGGTCAGGGCGTCGACCATCTCGCCGTTGAGGAGGAAATCGAGCTTGACGAGGTTCGACGGCTCGTACCCTTCGAGCTCGTAGTCGAGGGAGGCGTAACCGCGGCTGCGGGATTTCAGGGCGTCGAAGAAGTCGTAGATGATCTCGTTGAGCGGGAGCTTGTAGTGCAGCTCGACGCGCTCGGTGTCGATATATTTCATGTCGATGAACACGCCGCGCCGGTCCTGGCAGAGGTCCATGATGCCGCCGACGTACTCGGTCGGGGTGATGACCGAGGCCGCGACGATGGGCTCCGAGGCCGTCTCGATCTCGTCGGGAGCGGGGTAGTTCGTCGGGTTGTCGATGCGGATGACCTCGCCGTTTTTCTTTTTGATCTCATAGATGACGGAGGGCGCGGTGGTGATGAGGTCGAGGTTGAATTCGCGTTCGAGCCGCTCCTCGATGATCTCCATGTGCAAGAGGCCGAGGAAGCCGCAGCGGAAGCCGAAGCCGAGCGCGACGGAGGTCTCCGGCTCGAAGGTGAAGGCGGCGTCGTTGAGCTGAAGCTTTTCGAGCGCGTCCTTCGTCTCGTTGTAGCGCGCGCCGTCCGCGGGATAAATGCCGGCGAAGACCATGGACTGGACCTTCTTGAAGCCGGGGAGCGGTTCGTCTGCCGGGCGGTCCGCATGGGTGACGGTATCGCCGACGCGGGTGTCGCTGACGTTCTTGATGGAAGCGGTGAGATAGCCCACCTCGCCTGCCGTGAGCTCGCCGGTGGGACGGAGACCGAAGGGATCCATGACGCCGACCTCCACGACGTCGAACTCGGCGCCGGTGTGCATGAGGCGGATGCGGTCCCCCGCGCGGAGCGTGCCGTTCATGACGCGGATATAGACCACGACGCCGAGGTAGCTGTTGTAGACGGAGTCGAAGATGAGGCAGGAGAGCGGCGCGTCCGGATCTCCCTCCGGGGCCGGAATGTCGCGCACGATGGCGTCCATGACGTCGGCGATGTTCAGTCCGGTTTTCGCGGAGACGACGGGGCAGTCCTCGGCGGGGATCCCGATGACGTCCTCAATCTCGGCCTTGCACTTGTC
>JAFYBI010000250.1 GCA_017540285.1 Clostridia bacterium
AGCCGAGCGTATCCGCGCCGATGATCCGGGCAATCTCTTCCTCGGTCCGTCCGCAGGCGATGAGCCCGTCCCGCGAGTCGATGTCCGTGCCGTAATAGCAGGGATGAAGAAAGGGCGGGGCGGAAACGCGCATGTGGACCTCCTTCGCGCCCGCTTCCCGGAGCAGCCGCACGATCCGTCCGCTCGTCGTCCCCCGCACGATGGAATCGTCGAGGAGTACCACCCGTTTCCCGCGGACCGTGTCTTCCACGGCGGCAAGCTTGATTCTGACCTGGTCGAGCCGTTCGTCCTGACCCGGCGAGATGAAGGTCCGCCCGATGTATTTGTTCTTGATGAGCCCGATCCCGTAGGGGATCCCCGTCGCCTCGCTGAACCCGAGCGCCGCGTCAAGGCCGGAGTCCGGGACCCCGATCACCGCGTCGGCGTCATGCGGGCATACCCGCGCCAGGATCCTGCCCGCCGTCCGTCGCGCGCGCTGAATGCTGACGCCGTCGATCACGGAATCCGGGCGGGCGAAGTATATGGCCTCGAAAATGCAGAACCGGCGCGGCTCGAGCCCGCAGTGCCCCCGCATCGACGTTTCCAGAACGGAGCTCCCTTCCCGGCGGAAGACAAGGATCTCTCCCGGTTCGACGTCCCGCACGAACGACGCTCCGACCGCCGTCAGCGCGCAGCTTTCCGACGCCGCAACGACCGTGCCGTCCGCGCGTCTGCCGTAACAGAGAGGGCGGAATCCATGGGGATCGCGCGCGAGGATCAGCTTTTGGGGCGACATCAAGACGAGAGAATACGCCCCTTCGAACTGCCGCATGGCTTCGAAAAGGGCTTCCTCGATGGAAGGGGTGCGCAGACGTTCGCGGGTCACGATGTACGCGATGGTCTCCGTGTCCGAGGTGGTGTGAAAGATCGCCCCGGAGAGTTCGAGCGCGCGTCTCAGTTCCGCGGCGTTGGACAGATTGCCGTTGTGGGCGATCGCCATGCGCCCCTTCATGTGATTGACCTCGATGGGCTGACAGTTCGCGCGGCTGCTTCTGCCCGTTGTCGCGTAGCGGACATGACCGACAGCCATGGAGCCGCGGGGGAATTTCGCCAAAACATCCTTCGTGAAGACTTCGCTGACGAGGCCGAGATCCCGGTGCGAAAAGAACAGGCCGTCGTCCCCCACCACGATGCCGCAGGATTCCTGTCCCCGGTGCTGGAGCGCGTAAAGGCCGTAATAGACGAGCCCCGCCGCGTCCGTCGGTTCCGGAGAGAACACTCCGAAAACGCCGCATTCCTCATGCACACTCATTTTGATCCGCCATTTCCGCGTGTGAGCGCCGCTCCCGCTGTGCTCATTCCGCTGCTTCGAGTTTCTGCGTCAGCCGGTCCATGATCTCCCGATAGGCATCTTCCACACCGCCCAGATCCCGGCGGAAGCGATCCTTATCCAGCTTCTTTCCGGTCCGGCTGTCCCAAAGCCGGCAGGTGTCGGGGCTGATCTCGTCGGCCAGAACGATGCTGCCGTCCGGGAGCCGCCCGAATTCCAGCTTGAAATCCACCAGCGTCACCCCGCAGGAGGCCCAGAAGGCTTTCAAGACGTCGTTGATCTGAAACGAGTACCGTTTGATCGTTTCAAGCTCCGCGGGTGTCGCCAGGCTCAGCGCCACGACGTGATACCCGTTGAGAAGCGGATCCCCCAGCGCGTCGTTCTTATACGAAAACTCAATGGTGGGCGCACAAAAGGGGATCCCTTCCTCGACGCCGTAGCGCTTGGCGAAAGAACCGGCGGAAAGGTTGCGGACAATGACTTCCAGCGGCACGATCCGGACGCGCCTGACCAGCGTCTCCCGTTCGTTCAGCTCCCGTAAATAGTGCGTGGGGATCCCCTCCCGTTCGAGCAGCTGCATGAGCGCGTTGCTCATCCGGTTGTTGATCGCGCCTTTGCCCTCGATCGTGCCGCGCTTCTGCCCGTTGAATGCGGTCGCGTCGTCCTTGTAGGAGACGATCAGCTCTTCCGGGTCGTCCGTCGCATAGACTTTCTTTGCTTTTCCTTCATAGAGCAGCATGCCTTTTTCCATGGTTATCTCCCTGTCTGTCCCGCAGGTGACGATCCCCTGCGCGAAATGATGACCGCCTTCGGCAAGCGGTGAGCGAGCGAGATGCGTGACCGGTTCCCGTTATCCGGCGTGTCGGAGGCACTCATCGCTTTTGCGTGGCAGAATCATATCTGTCAGCTCCGTACCTCTCTTCACTTTCCGCTGTCTCCGTAATTTGCCAGGACCCTTGCCGACGGGTCGTTCACGTCGCAGCCCTTCCAGCTTTTGTTCGGCATCCAGTAGTCCGCGATCATGGCGGCCTGGCCGGGATAATGCTTCTCGAAGATCTCCCGGTACAGAAGGGATTCTTTCGTGAAGGGCGGGCAGTATCCGTACTGCTTCCGTTTTTCCTCGAATTCCGTGTCGGAACAGCGGCTCTCGGCAAACTCCTTCAGATCGTCCACCATCGAGTGCCCGACCGCGTCCGAGAACGCCGCCTTTTCCCGCCAGAGGATCCCGTCCGGCAGCCAGCCCCCGTCCGCGAAGGCCCGGCGCAGGAGGTATTTGCCCTTCCCGTACCGGTTCCTCTTCATCTCCGGATCGAGCGCCATGACGTACTTCACGAAATCGAGATCGCCGAACGGGACGCGGGCCTCGAGGGAGTTCACCGAGATACAGCGGTCCGCGCGCAGCACGTCGTACATATAAAGCTCCCGGACCCGCTTCTCCGCTTCCGCCTGAAACGCGGCCGCGTCGGGTGCGAAGTCGGTGTATTTGTACCCGAAGAGCTCATCCGAGATCTCCCCGGTCAGCAGGACGCGGATATCCGTCCGCTCGCGGATCGCTTTGCACACGAGGTACATCCCCATGCTCGCGCGGATCGTCGTGATGTCCCAGGTCCCGAGCAAGGCGATGACGGTTTCGAGCGAGGCGAGCACCTCTTCCCGCGTCATCGTGACCTCGGTGTGCTCGCTGCCGATGAAGTCCGCGGCTTCGCGGGCGTATTTCAGATCGATGGCATCCCCCTCCATGCCGATGGCGAAGGTGCGGATCGGGGTGGGGCTCTTTCTCTGCGCGATGGCGCACACCAGCGAGGAATCGAGCCCGCCCGAGAGCAGGAACCCGACGTTCACGTCCGCGACGAGGCGCTTTTCGACCCCCGTGATGAGCTTTTCGCGGATATTCCGGCAGGCCTCGTCGAGATCGCACCGGATCGTGCGGGACGGGCGTGCGATGTCGGAATACCGGACGAACGCGCCTCCCATCCAGTAGCATCCCGGCGGAAAGGGGACGATCTGCTCCGTCAGTCCGACGAGGTTTTTGGCTTCCGACGCGAAGAGGATCTTCCCGTCCGGCCCGTACCCGTAGAAGAGCGGCCGGATGCCGATGGGATCCCGCGCGGCGACCAGGGTGCCGGTTTTCGCGTCGTACAGCACGCACGCGAACTCCGCGTCGAGGAGAGGAAACATGTCCGCGCCGTATTCGAACCACAGGGGCAAGAGGATCTCGCAGTCCGAATCGCTCTCGAACGTATAGCCCCTCTCCCGGAGCTCGTCCCGCAGTGTCCGGAAGCCGTAGATCTCCCCGTTGCAGACGAGGAGCGAGCCATCCCTCTCGAAGGGCTGCATCCCCTCGGGCGAGAGCCCCATGATGGAAAGCCGGTGAAACGCCATGCGGATGCCGTCTCTTTCGAGGATCCGGCTGTCATCCGGTCCCCGGGATTTCGTCCGTTCAAATCCCGCTCGGAAGGCATCCGGCGAGACCGAGGACGAATAGCAGGTCATGATAGAGCACATGATGATGAACCTCTTCCGATGCGTATTCGCTTACTCGACATCCTGCAGCGCGTCGTAGCCTTCTTCGCCCGTGCGCACCTTCACGACGTTCTCGACGTCATAGACGAAGATCTTGCCGTCGCCGATGTGGCCGGTGTAGAGGACCTTCTTCGCCGTCTCGATGACTGCGCGGACCGGGATCTTCGACACGACGATGTCGACCTGCACCTTCGGCAGAAGCGTCGCTTCGACCGCAATGCCGCGATAGTATTCCGTCCGCCCTTTCTGCTGACCGCAGCCGAGGACGTGGGATACCGTCATGCCGGTGATGCCGAGATCGGTCATGGCGTTTTTCAGCGATTCAAACCGGCTTTCCTTGCAGATGATCTCCACCTTCGTGAATTTCGGCCTGCCCTCGTCGAAGAACGGCACGCGATGTACCGTCACCGCCTCCGCAGGCGGGGTGTCGCCCGTCACGATGACCGGGGAAGGAGCGGTTCCCTCATCCGCGCTCGAGGTATCAGGCGACATGGCGAAGCCGGCGTAAGCGGTCAGCAGTCCGTGCTCCGAAACGTCGAGACCCTGGATCTCGTCAGCCGGTTCCGCGCGGAGCCCGACGGTCTTCTTCAGGATCAGGAAGACGGCCGTGATGATCACCGCGACATACGCCGCGACGCTGACGACGCCGAGCGTCTGTACGCCGAGGAAGTGAAATCCCCCGCCGTAGAAGACGCCCTTTTCGATGGAGACGCCCGTCGCGAAGAAGCCCGTGAGGACGGTCCCCAGCGCGCCGCAGACGCCGTGCACGGAAATCGCGCCGACCGGATCGTCGATTTTCGCGATCTTATCGAAGAATTCCACGGAGAAGACGATGACCGCGCCGAAGACGAGGCCCATGACCGCCGCGCCGACCGGAGAGACCGCGTCGCAGCCCGCCGTGATGCCGACCAGACCCGCGAGGGCCGCGTTGTACGTCATCGAGACGTCGGGCTTCCGATAGCGGAGCCATGTGATCACGAGCGTCGTGCAGCAGGCGACGGCGGCGCAGAGGTTGGTGTTGAAGAAGACGAGCCCTGCGCTCTCGACGAGGGCGTCCGAATCCATCCCGACGGTGGAGGCGCCGTTGAAGCCGAACCAGCAGAACCAGAGGATGAACACGCCGAGCGCCGCGGCGGTCAGGTTGTGGCCGAGGATCGCGTGAGGCTTGCCCTTCTGATCGTACTTGCCGATGCGCGGACCGAGGATCGCCGCGCCGATGCACGCGCAGACGCCGCCGACCATGTGAACGCAGGTCGAGCCCGCGAAATCGTGGAAGCCGAGCGAAGCGAGCCACCCGCCGCCCCAGATCCAGTGCCCGGAGACCGGGTAGATGAAGAGCGAGATGCAGAGGGAATAGAGGCAGTAAGCCGAGAACTTCGTCCGCTCCGCCATCGCGCCGGAGACGATGGTCGCCGAGGTGGCGCAGAAGACGGTCTGAAAGATGGCAAACGCCCAGAGCGGAACACCTGCGGGGAGGATGTGGACGTAATCGCCGAGAATGAGCGGGTCGATCCGGCCGAAAAGCGCGGTGCCAGACCCGAACATGAGCCCGAAGCCCACGAGCCAGAAGGCGGGGGTGCCGATGCAGAAGTCCATGAGATTCTTCATCAGGATGTTGCCCGTGTTTTTCGCCCGGGTAAACCCGGCTTCGCACATGGAGAAGCCCGCCTGCATGAAGAAGACGAGCGCGGCTCCCAGCAGGACCCAGATGGTATTGACAGATGAATAAATCATAAACACACCTTACGATCAGGAGTTATGGAGTTACGGTTATGATTGCTCCGCAAGTGATGATTCGCTCCGCGAAGTCGGAAGAAGCAGGATGCTGGATCTGTTCCACCAACGTGCCGAAGGCACTCATCACTTTTGCGAAGCAAAACCATATCTGATCACGCGCGTAGCGCTCATAACTTTCTCAGTTCACGCTGAACAGCAGTTCACCGTACGTCGGCAGCGGCCAGGCTTCCGCCGCGGTGACCGTCTCCGCCTCGTCGCAGCACGCGCGCAGAGCACCCATGGCCGTAAGCACCGTGTCGCGGATGGCGAAGGACTGCGGGCCGATCTCCTCGATCGTGCGCGCGGCACCCGCCGTTTCTTCGAGCTCGTCGACGCGGTCTTCGATCTCGTCGGCCAGGGCGGAGAGCTTCTCAGCGGTTTTGATTTCATATTTGCAGGCGATCCCGGCCGAGACGG
>JAFYBI010000251.1 GCA_017540285.1 Clostridia bacterium
ACGGGCGAATTCCTCAAAGCCTCCGCCTGCTCGAAGCACTTCGCCGTGCACTCCGGTCCCGAACCGCTGCGCCACACCTTTGACGCCAACGTCAGCGCGCACGACCTCTGGGAGACCTACCTCCCGGCGTTCGAGTGGACCGTGAAGGCGGGCGTGAGCGGCGTCATGGGCGCGTACAACCGTCTCTTCGGCTACCCGTGCTGCGCGATGCCGCTGATCCGGGACGTCCTGCGCGGCAAATGGGGTTTCGAAGGCTATTTCGTCTCCGACTGCGGCGCGATCAACGATATCTGGGCGAACCACCACTTCACCGAAACCATCGAAGGCGCGGCTGCCGCGGCGCTCCGGGCGGGCTGCCAGCTCAACTGCGGCGACGCGTTCCGCCACCTCGTCGAGGCCTACGAACAGGACCTCATCACCGAGGAGGAGATCACCGACGCGGCCGTCCAGCTCTATTCGATCCGCGTCCTGCTCGGCGAATTCGAAGAGCGCCGTCCCTGGGCGGACATCCCGCTCTCGAAGCTCGACTGCCGCGAGCACCGCGACCTCAACCTCCGGGCGGCCCGCGAGGCCATGGTCCTGCTCAAGAACGACGGTTTCCTCCCGCTCGATCCGGAAACGACGAAGACCATCGCCGTCATCGGCCCGAACGCGATGAACCAGGTCGCGCTCGAGGGCAACTACAACGGCATGGCGTCCGAGTATATCACGCCGGTCGAGGGGATGCGCCGCGTCTTCCCGAACGCCGAGATCCGCGCCGCGAAGGGCTCGAACATCTGGCTGGAAAAGCGCTGCGACTGGGGCGGCTTCGCCAACATGCGCTCCGAAGGCGTCGCCTACGCAAAGGAAGCGGACCTGACCGTCCTTGTGCTCGGTCTCGACTGCACCATCGAGGGCGAGGAGAACGGGACCCGCAACGAATATTTTAACGACGGCGACAAGGTCACCCTGAAGCTCCCGAAGACGCAGATCGACCTCGCCGAGGAGATCTGCGACGTCTGCCGCGACGTCGTCGTGATCCTCATGGCGGGCTCCGCGATCGACCTCGGGGAAAAGATCACATCGAAGGCGCACGCCATCATCGACGCCTGGTATCCGGGCGCACAGGGCGGGCTTGCCGCGGCGGAGCTTCTCGCCGGCGTTTACAGCCCGAGCGGACGCCTCCCCGTCACGTTCTTCCATGCGGACGACGAGCTCCCGGCGTTCACCGATTACGCGATGGAGGGCCGCACCTACCGCTATCTCCGCGCCGAACCGCTTTATCCCTTCGGCTACGGCCTTTCCTATACGTCCTTTGCCTATTCCGGCGAAACGCTCGAGCGTGAGACCGACGAGAGCTACCGCGTCTCCGTCAGGGTGAAGAACACCGGGGAGCGCGCCGGGCAGGAGAAGGTCCAGATCTACGCGCAGTACACCGACAGCCGCACCCCGACCCCGAACTTCCAGCTCTGCGGACTTGCCGCCGCGGACCTCGACGCCGGGGAAGAGAAGACTGTCACGATCGACATTTCGAAATACTGGGTCTGTGCCGTTCTCGAAGACGGCACGAGATGCGCGCCAGACGGCGCCGTCGTCCTCTGGATCGGCGGGCATCAGCCGGATGAAAGAAGCGCCGCTCTCACGGGGACCGCATGCAGAAAGCTGGTGATTCGATGAAATACGTAATCGGCATCGATGTCGGCACGTCCGGCACGAAGACCGTCCTGTTCGACGAAAAGGGCGGCGTGATCGCTTCGGCGACGATCGAATATCCCCTGTATCAGCCTCAGAACGGCTGGGCGGAGCAGGATCCCCTCGACTGGTGGAACGCCTCCGCGAAGACGACGAAGACCGTGATCGAGAAATCCGGCGTCGCTCCCGAAGCGATCGTCGGCGTCGGCATCTCCGGCCAGATGCACGGCCTCGTGATGCTGGACGGGAAGAACAACGTCCTGCGCCCGTCGATCATCTGGTGCGACCAGAGAACAGCGGAGGAATGCGAGGACATCGAGCGGCTCATGGGCGGCCGCGACCGTCTCATCGCGATCACCGCCAACCCCGCGCTCACGGGCTTCACCGCCTCGAAGATCATGTGGGTGAAGAAGCACGAGCCGGAGATCTACGCCAAATGCGCGCACATCCTCCTCCCGAAGGACTACATCCGCCTCATGCTGACCGGCGAATACGCGACCGAGGTCTCCGACGCCTCCGGCATGCAGCTGCTCGACGTCCCACGCCGCGACTGGTCCGACGAGGTCCTCGAAAAGCTCGGCATCGACAGATCCCTCCTCGGCAAGGTCTACGAATCCCCCGAGATCACCGGGACCGTGACCCCCGAAGCATCCGCCCTGACCGGACTTGCTCCCGGAACGCCCGTTGTCGGCGGCGCGGGGGACAATGCGGCGGCGGCGGTCGGCGTCGGCGTCGTCTCGGACGGACGCGCGTTCACCACGATCGGCACCTCCGGCGTCGTCTTCGCGCACACCGATTCCATCACCATCGATCCGAAGGGCCGCGTGCACACCTTCTGCTGCGCGGTTCCCGGCGCCTGGCACGTCATGGGCGTGACGCAGGCCGCAGGCCTCTCCCTCCGCTGGATCCGGGACACCGTCTGCGCGCCGGAGGTGGCAGAAGCAGAACGTCAGGGCGTCGATCCCTACCGGATCATGGATGCCGAGGCGGCAGAGTCCCCCATCGGCGCGAACCGCCTCCTCTACATGCCCTATCTCATGGGCGAGCGCACCCCGCACCTCGATCCGAAGGTCCGCGGCGGCTTCATCGGCCTCTCCGGCATGCATACCCGCGGCGACATGATCCGCGCGGTGCTCGAGGGCGTCTCCTATTCGCTGAAGGACTGCCTCGGCGTCCTCGACGGCATGGGCGTGAAGCCCGACGACATGAAGATCTGCGGCGGCGGCGGAAAGAGCCCGCTGTGGCGGCAGATGCTTGCGGACGTGTACGGCATCCCCGTGACGCGGATCGCCTCCGACGAAGGTCCGGCTCTCGGCGTGGCCATCCTCGCGATGGTCGGCGCGGGGCTCTATCCGTCGGTCAAGGACGCCTGCGACGCGATCGTGAAGACGAAGGATTCCGTCGAGCCCGATCCCGCGCGGACCGCCGCCTACGCGAAGTTCTACGCTGTCTACGACGCGCTCTATCCGCATCTCAAGGCGGACTTTGACGCGCTTGCCGCCCTGTGATGCGCTTCTCCCGCCTCACCCTCATCGAAAAGGGCTGGTCCCCGGACAAAAAGTACCGGGCAGAGACGGCGGACGGAGAGGTCTTCCTGCTCCGCGTGATGCCGGGGACCGATCCCGATGCCTACCGGTCCGCCTTCGAGCGCCAGAGGCTCCTCGCCTCGCTGGGCGTCCCGATGTGCGAGCCGATCGAATTCGGTCCGCGTCCCGAGGGCGGCACCTGGGTCGTCCAGCGGTGGATCGACGGGGCGGTCGCCGAGGATCATCTTCCGACGCTCTCCCCGGAGGCGCAGTATGAAGCGGGTATGGAAGCCGGCCGGATCCTGCGCGTCATCCACTCCCTCCCCGCGCCGACGGACGTGCCGGACTGGGAGCCCCGCTTCAACGCGAAGATCGACCGCAAAATCAAAGGCTACCTCGACTGCCCGCTCCGCATCGACGGGGACGGCGCGATCTTCGGCTATCTCGAAGAGAACCGGAAGTACCTCCGCGGACGCCCGAACGTCTGGCAGCACGGCGACTATCACGTCGGGAACATGATGTTCGAGCGGGATGCGGACGGGATCCCCGCGAAGCTGACGATCATCGACTTCAACCGCGAGGATTACGGCGATCCGTGGGAGGAATTCAACCGGATCGTCTGGTGCGCCCAGACCGCGCCTGCCTTTGCCCGCGGCCGCATCGACGGCTATTTCGGCACACCGCCCCCGGCGCTCTTCTGGCGGCTTCTCGCGCTGTACGTCGCCTCGAACACCCTGTCGTCCATCTACTGGGCCGTGCCCTTCGGCGAAGGGGAGATCCGGACGATGACCCGGCAGGCGGCGGACGTGCTCCGCTGGTTCGACGACATGAAGAACCCGGTGCCGCTTTGGTATCGCGAAGCATAAAAGGAGGTCCGCATGAAGAAATGGCATTCCGTTTTCCAAATCCTCTTCGTCCTCGACCTCATCGTACTGTTCGGCCTCTTTGCTGCCGCGGGCTTTGAAATCTTCGCCGGGCGCATGGATCCGGATATACTCCTGCCGCTCGCATACGCCGAGGCGGTCTGCTGGTTTGTTCTCATCCCCTGCGTAGGGGTCCGCATATTCCAAAGATTCAAAAAATCCGAAACGGAGGAAAACAAATGAGAAAAGTTCTGATTTTCCAGGGCGGCTGGGACGGCCATGAGCCGCAGCTGACCTCGAAGCGGTTCGCCCGCCTCATGGAAGAAGAGGGATACGAGACGGAGATCTCCGACACCCTCGACTGCCTGAAGGACACGGAAAAGCTGCTCGAATACCACCTGCTCGTCGCCTGCTGGACCATGGGCTCGATCCCGTGGGAATGCTCCCGCTCCATCGCGAAGGCGGTCGGCGCGGGCGTGGGACTCGCGGGATGCCACGGCGGCATGTGCGACTCCTTCCGCCAGGACACGGAGTGGCAGTTCATGACCGGCGGCCAGTGGGTCAGCCATCCGGGCGGCGACGGCATCGAATACACCGTCAACATCCGGCACGGCTCCTCCCCGATCGTCGATGGGCTGGA
>JAFYBI010000252.1 GCA_017540285.1 Clostridia bacterium
ATGAAAAAGCGCTTTTCCCTGCTCCTTGCCGTCCTTCTGCTCCTCTCCGCCTTCGGATGCAGCAACAATCCCGCGGCGGAGAACGAGCCAGACGCCCAGCCCGGAGGTGCCCCCGCCGCCGAGGAAACCGCCCCGGCCGAAACGGAGCCCGAGACCCTCTATCCCCCGGACGATCTGCCCGACGGCCTCTCCTTTGACGGCACGACCGTCAACGTCTTCGGCTGGTCCGGCCCGTCCCTCGTGGAATTCTACGTGGAAGAACAAAACGGCGAGATCGTCAACGATGCGATCTATGCCCGCAACCTCGCGGTCGAGGAACGCCTCGGCATCACGCTCGCCTACCGCCTCGAGCCCGGCGCGTACGACCAGCGGAACGACTGGGTGCGAGTCCTCGGCAACAGCATCTCGGTGGGCGACGGGGCCTACGACATCTCCGGCGGGTACTCGATGGCCGGCGCGTCCCTCGCGTCGAAGGGCATGTGCGTCCCGCTGAACGACCTCGACTACCTCGATTTCTCGAAGCCGTGGTGGCCCGCCTCCCTCCTCGACGAGGCGACCTGCGGCGGAAAGCTCTACTTCTGCTCCGGCGATATCTCCACCTACATGATCTACTACCTCTACGGGGTATACTTCAATCAGGACATGCTCGCGGAATACGAGGGCTCGAGAATCCCTACGACCTCGTGCAGAGCGGCACCTGGACGCTCGACAAGATGTCCTCCATGGCGGGCGGCGTCTACATCGATCTCAACGGCGACGGCAAGAAGGGCTTCGAGGACCGGCTCGGCTACATCACCTACGCGATCTACGTCGACCCGTTCTTCTTCAGCTGCGGCCTCCGCACGACCGAGAAGGACGAGGATGACATCCCCACGCTCTCCCCGCTGTTCAGCGGCGAAAAGGCGCACACGGTCCTCGAAAAGGTCGTGGCGATGGTGAACGAGGAAGGATGCCTCGTGGGCAACGGCGCGGAGCAGATCGATCCCTCCTATGCCGTGTTCAAGGAAGGGCGGGGTCTGTTCTGCTCGCATGAGCTGACCTACGCGGTGAACTATCTGCGCGACACGGCGTTCACCTACGGCATCGTGCCCTATCCGAAGTACGACGAGGAACAGCAGAACTACGTGACCATCACGTCCTTCCCGTACACGCTCTACGGCATTCCGCTCGACGCGCGCGATCCCGCCATGTCCGCGGCCGTGCTCGAGGCGATGGCGTCGGAGAGCTTCCGCACGGTCTCGCCCGCTCTGTTCGAGAACGCCTTCAAGGTCAAGTACGCGCAGGACCAGCAGTCCTCCCTGATGTACGACCTCATCCGCTCGACGGTCTCCTTCGACTTCGGGCGCGTGTTCAACAACGACCTGAACGGCCTGACCTATTCGCTCTTCCGCTCCTCCGTCGTGAGCGGGAACACCAACTGGGCCTCCACGATGAAATCGAACGAAAAGGTCCTCGCGAAGCAGCTTGAAAAGCTCACGAAGTCGCTCCTGGGCGACTGACGAAGATTCCCGTATCCGTTCCGCAGCAAAATGCACCCGGCGTCGGCAGATCGCTGACCGGGTGCATTTTTTCGTCGGGACTGCGCGCGGGCTTATCTTCTCCCCACGATCCGCACCTTCACGGGATGCCGCCAGTCGGGCTTCCCGGCGACGGTTTCGGTGAGGGCGCCGTCGGCATCGCGGTATTCGTAGGTCACGGCGGTCCAGTCCCCTTCCTCGTAGGCGTAATCGAGGCCGCCGTCGTCATAGAGCGTGAACAGCCCGTCGGCGCCGGCATAGACGCGAAGCTCATACGGCTTGCCGTCCAGCTCCGCCGTGGACTGCACGGGCGGCGCGACGGGAAGGATCGCTCCGGCTCGGACGAAGAGCGGGATCCGGTCGATTGAGACGGGGATCCTGACGTACCGTCCGCCCTCGAAGAATTCCTCGGTTTCGTAATCGTACCAGCCGCCCTCGGGCAGGTACACCGTCATCTCCTCCGCGCCCGGATCGGTGACCGGGCACACCAGAAGGGACGGTCCGTACAGGTATTCGCCGGACGCCTTCGCCGCTTCCCGGTCCATCGGATACGCGAGTGCGAGCGGCGTGACGGGCATCGTGCCGTCAAAGGTTATCGCGGCGTGGACCGAATAGAGATAGGGCAGGAGCGCGTAGCGCAGCCGGATCGCCCTCTCGATCGCGTCGCGGTACGGCGTTCCCCGCTCGCCGAAGCGCCAGACCTCGCGCGGGGTGTTCGTCCCGTGGGAGCGCATCATCGGCGTGAACGCGGCGAACTGCAGCCAGCGCGTGTAGAGCTCGCGGTAGCCCTCGTCGTCAGAGCCCCGCGGATAGTCGCCGTCGCGGAACCATTCGTACCCGCCCGCGGCGAAGAACGATCCGATGTCGGAGTTCCAGTACGCCTCGCCCGTCGCCACGTAGTTCTGCACGATCCGCACCTGCTTCCGGAGCGTCTCCCAGTTCGCCGAGCAGTCGCCGGACCAGACGACCGTGCCGTAGCGGTGCTGACCGGAAAAGCCCGAGCGGGTGAGATTCACGACGCGCTTCTCGGAGCACTTCCGCTGATTCTCGTACATCCCCATCGAATGGTGGAGGGAATAGACGTTGAGGATCCCGTCGTCGAGGTATTTCTTGAATTCCCCGACAGAGCGGGCCATCCTCTCCGGCAGGGGCGCGCGTTCCTGTCCTCCCCAGACCGCGTCGAACGGCTCGGAGGAATCGCACCACCAGCCGTCGATGCCGTACCGGAAGAGCCCCTCGTTCGCCTGCTTCCAATAGAGGGCGCGGGCCCCCTCGTCGAAGGCGTTGACGGTCGAGCCGTCGCCGAGGAGGTACCCGGCTTCGCGCATCTCGACCCGGTCCTCGCTCTCGCCCGAAAGGTTCGGCCAGATGGAGACCATCAGTTTGAGATCCATCCGGTGCAGCGCGTCGGTGAGGGCAGCGGGATCGGGATAGCGTTCTTTATTGAAATGCTTGCTGCCCCACATCCCGTCGTCCCAGTACAGCCAGTCCTGCACGAGCACGTCGATCGGGATGCCCTCTTCGCGATAACGGCGGCCGATTGCGGTCAGCTCCTCCTGCGAGGCGTACCGCTCCTTCGACTGGACGTAGCCGAAGGCCCATTTCGGAAGCAGGGGCGTCGTCCCGGTGAGGGCTCTGAGCGCCCGCCACACGCCGCCGCAGTCCCCGCCGTACAGGATCCAGAAATCCACGGCGTCGACCGAATCGAGGAAGAACTTCCCTCTCCGGTGGTCCGTCGCGTCGAAGGTCATGACGGAGGCGCAGTTGACGAGCACGGCATACCCCTTCGTCGAGACGAAGACCGGCACGGCGATCCGCATGTTTTCCTGGTACAGCGGCACGAACTGCCCGCGGAGGTTCGCGTATCCTTCCTCGTGGCTGCCCAGCCCGAAGAGGGTCTCGTCCTCGGTGAAATCGAAGGTCACGGCGCCGTGATGCGACTGCCGGACGAATTCCTCTTCCCCGCCCTCCGCGGATGCCCGGACGCCGTCGACGGTCTGCCGGAAGGTCACGTTCCCGCCGGTCTGCCGCCGGATCTCATAGGGCTCGAGGCGGAAGCGTCGCGCGCGGGTGATCATCCTGCCGTCCGCCGCGACGGTCACGCTGTCCTCCCCGACGGTCACGGAGAGGCGGCCCGCGGTGACGGTCGTTTCCGCTTCGCCCTCGCCCGTCCGCACCTCAAAGGCAGGATCGTCCGGGATCGGGGCGACGACGGAAAAGGACACGGGCTCCGGGCAGTCAGCCGCTCCGTACGTAACGCGGACGACGCCGTCGGAATACGGGAGAACGCGGATGACGCCGCCCTCCCGCGGGATCAAAACGCCTTTTTGAATCATAACTGCTCCTTTACGCTTTCTCTTTTCATTTGTTCGCGGCAAAGCTCCGTCCATTCGGGCGCCGGGATCCAGCGGGAGCCGACGTCCGGCACCAGGGTGCGAAAACCGTCCGCGAGCGCTGCCCGATCGGGGGACAGCGGACCGTATTCCGCCCGCCAGCTCTCCCGGTCCCGGATGCCCGCCGCCGCGTTTGCATCGAACCGGTTGACGAGATCCTCCGGCCGGCACCTTTCGTTGAAGACGACGCCGGATTCGCCGCCGAGGATCAGATTGCGGTGGATCCGGTTGTCCCGGCTGCGCTGCACCGCGATCTGCGTATCGTTGTCCACGAGCGTGTTGTGATCGAATTCGCACCCCTCGGTATAGCCCAGATGCCGCGCGTACCCGCCGAAGCAGAGCCCCGCAAAGCCGCGGCACCCCGCGATCACGTTGTCGTGGACCCGGATGCCCGAGACCCGGAAGAGCGGATTGTCGTCCGGGGAATGCTCCGTCGCCACCTCGATCCCGATGTCGCAGCAGAAGACGAAATTCTCGGCGATCTCGATGTCCTGCCCGCCGTCGACGTAGATGCCGTCGGCGCAGGGATCGAAGTGCCCGTCGCTGACATAGGCCATGTTGCCCTCGGTCGAGATGCCCCAGACGACGTTGTTCCGGCAGACGCCGCGCCGCACGAAGTCGGCCTCGTACGGATTCCGGCCGCGAACGGACCCCGGATGCTTCGCCGTGCCCTCGAAGCCGATCATGTCGATGCCGATGTTGTTATTGCCGAAGATCACGTTCGAGACGATCCGGAAGCCCTCGATGTTGCCGTTGAGGACCAGCGATTCGCTCGAACCGCATTCACAGTCATAGACCCGGCAGCCCTCGACGGTCAAATCGGTGACCGGGGCGCGGTCGTTGCGGGCGTAGACGCAGATCCCGTGCACGCCGCGGATCCCGTGAACGGTGCAGTTCCGGATCGCGACGCCGCCGAGGGGGGTGTCTCCCGCTTCCCGGGTGCTCTCGTACCGGATCCCGTGCGTCCCGCCCTCGACCTCGAAACCCTCGAGGATGAGGTGATGCGCGTTCAGGATCCGGATCCCGGTCCCGCCGTCCGGACGGATGAGGACCCGCTCGCCCTCCGCTGCCCGGATCACGGTCGGGGAGTCCGCTCCGCCCGACGCCGCCGGTCCCAGCGCGATCCCGCCGTAAACGCCGCCGTGCACGAGGATCGTCGAACCCGGACAGGCCGCGGCTGCCTTTGCGATGTCATCGAACGGGCTGGCTGCGGACCCGTTTCCCGCTGCGCCGCCCGCGGGGGATACGTGGACGGTCTTATGAATCATCCCGCTTTCGTTCACGGATGTCCCCGCGGCGTCCCCGGATCCGTGATTCCGACGGGAAGCGGCATCAGTCCTCATAGGCTTCGAGCATCTTTTCGAGCTTTTTCAGGTAGACCTTTTCGTTCTTCGCATAAGCGGAGGCGAAATCGGTGCGGCCCTCGCGGACCAGCTGCACGAAGAGGTGGCCGGCGGTGCTCAGCGCGAAGCTGTTGAGATAGCCGACGTCGAAGATCAGGCTGTCGCGGATGATGTCGAGCATTTCCGCGCTCTGCTGGTCCCGGTTGTACTTGTCCTTGAGCGCGATGTCGTAGTAGGCCGGGATCACCATGGCGGAGTTTGCGATGCACATCGCCTCCGTCACGCAGCCGACGAAATCGAGATCCGTGACGGTCGAGGGGAACAGCATGAGGGAGAAGATGTCCGTCGAGGTCGAGTAGTACTTGTCCTGCTGCGCATCGTACTTCGGATAGGGAACGATCCCGTAGTTCGTCTCCATGTCGCGCAGCTTCGCCGAGGTCCGCAGATCATGGGCGAAGAAGAGCGCGCGGTCCTCCTGAAAGATCTTCTGGAGATCCCCCGAGGACACCATCAGCGAGAACTGGCTCCCGTTTGAGAAGAGGGCCTGCATCTTCTCGAGCGCGCCGATCATGCGCTCGTTGTTCATGGTGTAGCTCAGCCACCCGTCCTCGCCGCGCTTCACCACCTGGATGTCGAAGGCGGGCATGTAGGAGTCGATCGCCGTGGACCAGTACGTGATATAGCCGAACAGGTCGTCCTGCGTGTATCTTCCGTCGCCGTTCAGATCCCCGGACACGCCGGAGACGATGGAGAGCAGCTCCTCGAACGTCCACTCCCCGTTCCGCACGAGCTCGTAGAGGTCGGGAACCCCGTAGTCCGTCGCCAGCTTCTGGTTGAAGTACATGCAGACCATGTCCTCCCAGACGGAGAGCGCGATGTCCCCCGTCATGGCGAACAGCTTGCCGTTGATGGTGAGCGAGTCGGCGATCTGCGCGGACCACCAGTGCTCCGAGACGTCGATGGTGGGGACGTCGTACCAGTTGAGGAACAGCCCCTTCTGGATCGCGCCGAGGATCATGGCCGCGTACCCGGCGACGATGTCGAAGCTCGCATCGCCTGAGAGGATCATCGCGTTCAGCTCGGGGTTGAAGCGGTCGCCGCTGCCCCACGTCGTCGCGCGGTCCACGTGATTCACGCGGATGTTGCAGCGCGCTTCGAGAAGATTGTTGCGCTCGTAGACGGCATCGTTGATGATCTCGCCCGTCAGCTCCTCGGAGGAGAATTCGTATTCCATGCCCGTGCGCAGCAGGATGGTGTAGTCCCGTCCGTCGAACGTCATCTCCGGGAGACGGTCGAGAAGGGTCGTCTCCGGGGGCTCCGTTTCGGCGGGCGCCGCTTCCGGCACGGGGGAGGCCTCCTGCTCATCCGGGGCCGATGCCGGTTTTTCGCTGCACGACGCGGCGCAGCAGGCGATCATCAGAAGAGCCAGGATCATCGAGAGTAGCTTTTTCATACGCACCTCGCAGAGTTCCAGGAATCCGGACAGAACCGTCGGTCATATTATACCATAACCCGCCCGTCTCCGTCAAGGTTTTTGGGCGTTTCTCCCTTTCCCGCTTGCAATCCCGGGGAAACTGTGATATAATCGAAAAAACGGGCGGCGACGGTGCGTCGGTCCCGGCCCGTGATGTGCGCGAAGGGAGTTTGGAGATGAGCAATCTGGCGAAAGAGCGGGAGATCGTGCGGGAGCTGACGAAGCGGTACCTCGAGATCGCCCTCTCGGACCGGCACGTCCGCATGCGCCGCCGTTTCCGGGACAGCAACGATCTGAAAATCGTGCGGCCGCCCCTCATCATGGAGGAGATCCCGTGGCACGAGATGAACTTCGAGCACGCCCTCGACTGCGTGTGCGAGGATCCGGGCCTCTGCGGGATGGAATACGGCCTCCGGGTCGCGCTGTTCCGGGAAAAATACTTCCGGTGCGACAACTACATCGAGCCCGTCTGGGTGATCGGCAAATCGTATTCCGATACGGGCAACGGCTTCGCCATCCGGGAAGAGCGCCTCGCCGTCGACAGGAACAACGGCATCGTGTCCCACCGGTACGAGGACGTCCTCGCCGACGAAAAGAGCCTCGAGAGGTATCACGATCCGGTCATCACGCCGCACCCCGAGAACGACCGGGCGAACAAGGAGCGCGTTGAGGAGATCGTCGGCGACATCCTCCCGGTCGAGGTGCGCGGCCACGGGATCTACTACGCGCCGTGGGACCAGATCGCGATGCTGCGCGGGGTCGAGCCGATCCTCTATGACATGGTCGAGCGGCCGGAATACCTGCACCGCATCATGCGCCTCTTCACCCGGGCGATGACGCTGACGATGGACCAGATGGAGGCGTACGGCCTGTACGATCCCCGCGGCCTCTCCCTGCACTGCACGCCGAACAGCGTCACCCTCCCCCACGAGCCGGAGCCCGGACGGACGTATCTCTGCCGGGACATCTGGTTCCGCACGATGGCGCAGATGTTCTCGACCGTCTCTCCGGCGGCGCACGACGAGTTTGACCTGCAATACTCGATCCCGCTCGCCGCCCGCTGCGCCTACACGTATTACGGCTGCTGCGAGCCGCTTTCCGACCGGATCGACAAGCTCAAGCAGTACCCGAACCTGCGCAAGGTCGGCTGCTCCCCGTGGTCCGACGTGGAGCGCACCGCGGAGGCACTCGGCGGGAAGTACGTCCTCTCGCGCAAGCCCAACCCGGCGCACGTCGCGCGGCGGACCGATCCCGAGCAGGTCCGCGCCGACATCGCCGACACGGTGACGAAATGCCTGAAATACGGCTGCCCGTGCGACATCACGCTCAAGGACATCAGCACCGTCGGCTACCGCCCGGAGAACCTCATCGAATGGGCCGCGGCCGCCTCGTCCGTGCTCGATGAATACTACGGGGAGGCATGACCCGGAAAACACGATACAAAACCCGCCGCAGTCCCGGAAGGATCGCGGCGGGCGTTGTCTTTATTCGTACATTTTGTAAAGCGCTTCGAGCTTCTTGTTGATCGGCTTGCGGCTCTTCTGCAGGGTCGATGCCAAATTGTTCTGCCCGTTGTACAGCTCATAGCGGAACATGTACGGCAGGTTCGAGAGATACTCGCCGAACTGGAAGGAGAACTCGTACACGCGGCCGTCCATGATGAGATCGATCATCTTCGCCGTGACGGGATCCTCCGTGTACTTGTTCTTCAGAGCGGTGTCGTAGAACGCCGGATAGACCGTCTTGTAGGATTCCGCGTTCAGCGCTTCCATCAGGATCCCGACGAAATCGTAGCGGTCCTCGGGCAGGGTCTTCGGGACGCCGAACACGGAGTGCTGGTCCATGGAGTTGGTGTAGTATTCCGCCTGCGCCTCGTCGTACTTCGGGTACGGGAGCACGCCGTAGGTGTATTCCATGTCGCGCAGCGGCCCGTAGCAGTCCTCGAACATCATCGGCATCACGGCGATGCGACCCGCGATGAACTCGTTGCGGCCGTGGGTCTCGTCGCTGAACCGGAAGGCGCCGGGCGTCTCGTAGACCAGCGCGATCACCTTGTCGAGGGCGTTCGAAACCTTTTCGGAGCCGAGCGTCACGACGAGCTCGCCGTTCTCATACTTGGTGATGGACTCGCCCATGGCCGTGACCCAGACGTCCGTGCCGTGGTAGTTCCAATAGGCGTAGCCGAGGGTGTCGCCGTCGTCCGATTTGCCGTTGCTGTTGAGGTCGACCCAGATCGATCCGGCGAGCTCGCGGAGCTTATCGAGCGTCCAGGTCCCCTCGAAGACGAGCCCGTAGAGGTCGTCGCCGGAGTACCCGTACTGTTCGGTCAGATCCATGTCGAAGAACATGGCGTACGTGAACTGCATCGCGGTGATGGAGAGGTCGCCGACGATGCAGAAGAGCTTGCCGTTGATGGTGGAGCCTTCGTTCGAGGCCTTGTTCCACCACGGCTTCGACTGATCGATGTACGGGATGGTGTTCCAGTCGAGGTAGCTGTTCTGGGAGATGGGCGTATAGGCCTTGTACTCGAAGTGGTCGGCGATCTCGCACTCGTCCGCGGACGCCTTGACGAATTTGCCGATCTCGTCGTAGGGGGCGTTCGAGAGCACGGTCGCGATCTTCGCGTCGAAGCGGTCCTCGATGGTCTCGTTCCGGTTGAAGATGGCGTCGTTCGTGACTTCGCCGTTCAGCTCGTCGACGCGGAACTGGAATTCCTTCGACGCCGTGGTGAGAGCGCGGAATTCCCGCCCGTCAAAGGTGATCTCGGGCAGATCGTCCGGGATGGAGAGGCGGGAGTCGGTCTGTGCTTCCTCGGCGGGCGTCTCTTCCGCACCGGCATCGGTCACGGCGGGCGTGCTGTCGTCCGTGTTCGCGGGGGCGTCGGAGCAGCCCGCGGCGGCGGAAAGAAGCAGCAGGAGGGCGAGGAGAGCGGCGGTCGTTTTTCTGAGCTTCATGATGGTACCTCCTTTTTGAGCATGGTTCGGATGGAGCGGCGTGCAGAGCGTCTCACGCCTGTTCGTACACTGCAAAATACGCGAGGGTTGGCTCGGTCCGGGAATCGAGGATGCGCACGCGCAGGGCGGTCGTTTCGATCCCGCCGAGGGGCACGATGCGCTTGTAGCCGACGACCGTGCCGCGGTACACTTCGCGGAATTCCCCGCCGTCGAGGACGTCGACCGCGAACTGCTCCACACGCTGGCTGAGCTTGATGTTTTCCTTCATCACGAGGGTCCCGGCGCAGACGGGCTTTTCCCACCGGGCGGTGATCACCGCGGTGTTCTTCCCCGCTTCGGCGCGCCAGTATGTCTCATAATCCTCTTCCCGCGCGCCGTCGATCGGGCAGCCCGGCTCCGCGGAATCCGCCTCGAGGACGGCGTCCGCCGTGAGGTTGACGGCGAAGGTCTTCCGGAGCGCGTCGCCGATCTCACCGAGCCGCTTCACATCGTTCTCGTGGAAGAGGCCTTCGTTTGTCGGCGGGATGTTCAAGAGGAACGTCGCGTTCCCTCCGACGGAATTGAAATAGATGCGGAGAAGCTCGTCGAGCGGGCGGACCCGGTCGTTCTCCGACGCGTGCCAGAACCAGCCCGGCCGGATGGAGGTGTTGACCTCGGCGGCGTACCAGATGAAATCCTCCTCGTCCTTCAACGCTTCCCGGCTGCCGAGGTCGGTGTCGGAGGCCGAGATCTTCCGGAGGCGGAACGCGCGGTCGTCGGCCTGCTGGCTCTTCGCCGTGACCTTTTCGGTGTCGCACATCCGGCGGGGAACGACGCTCCACTCCGCCGGACGGGTGTAGCCCGCTTCGTTGCCGCACCAGCGCACGTCCGGGCCGCACACGGAGATGCAGGCGCCGGGCTGGAGCTCGCGGATGACGGCGTAATAGCGGTTCCAGTCGTAGATCTGCCGCTTGCCGTTCGGGCCCTCGCCGCACGCGCCGTCGAACCACACGGAGAAGATCTCGCCGTACCCGGTCAAGAGCTCCGTGAGCTGGTTCACGAAGTAGTCGTCGTAGGCTTCGCCCTGCCCGTAGAGGGGACTGTTGCGGTCCCACGGGGAGAGGTAGACGCCGAATTTCA
>JAFYBI010000253.1 GCA_017540285.1 Clostridia bacterium
AATAAGGAGGGAACGGGCAAGCGAGCGTTTACAGTGAACAGTTTACAGATAACAGTTGCGGTAGGAAACCCTTAACCGTAAACTGTTCACTCTTTTATCCCTCCTCGCTCACCTCGGCGAAACGTCTTGCCCGTTCGGCCTCCAGTTCCCTTGCCCGGCGCACGCTCGCGGTGAGGAACCAGAGAAGCCCGGCGACGGCGGCGAGCGCGAGACCCGCGAAGAGGAGCAGGCGTCCGTTCGCGGTGATCTGCGCCATGAGCGGCCGGTAGAGGATGTCGAGCGTCGATTCGGGCATCGAGAGGTCGACGAGGAGCGCGTTCTTCTGCCCGGCGAGGAGGCGCGGCGCGAGGGTCATGCATCCCCCGGCGAGGGCGGCGGCGCCACCGGTCAGCGTCAGGGTCGGCAGCAGCTTCAGGCGGCGGCTCGCGAGGAGGAGCAGAAAGAGGAGAGCGGCGGCGGAGAGAGCGAAGAGGAGGGTGTCGCGGGACAAGGCGGTCCGCAGGGGTTCGAGCGCGTCGAGACGGGCGGATGTCTGGGCGCTGTCGGTGAAGAGGGCGATGTTCTCGGCGACGAGCTCCTCGGGTTCCATGAAGAGGGAGAGGACGTTCACCGCGCTCGGATCGACGCCGGAGAGCACCCGGCGGGCGGCTTCGTCGGGATCGAGGAACGGCTTCGGGCCGTAGTCGAAGAGCCAGGCGCGGAAATCTGCGAGATAGTCCGCGAGGATGTCGTCGAAGGAGAGGGTGCGGACCATTTCGTTGAGGGATCCGGCCGTGAATTCGATGCCGTACCAGCCGAGCGCGTCGTTGAATTCGTCGAGGAGGGTGGTGAACCCGCCCCAGCCGTCCGGGAAGCGCACGGAGGCGTAGTCGAGGTTGTGGACCGTATCGGAGACGAATGCGGGCGAGACGGTGCGGCGCACGGTGAAGATCCCGGCGGAGGCGAGGATCGAGGCGGCGAGCAGGAGCGCCAGCACAAGGGACAGGAGCGCGAGCAGAACGCGCGGAAAGGTTTTCATCGGTGAGACCTCACAGGACGGTGATCGGGGGATCGGTTAGGTGTATTATAGCAAAAAATCGAGGGGATGTCAAATGGGAAATCCGGCGGCGGCGAATCGCGGCTATCCGCGGGCTTTCGCGGTTTTCGCAACCCCCGGTTGAGGCGGGGTCAAGAAACTCTCCATTGCGCCCGGCGTTCGGTTCTGGTATAATGGAACCGTAAGGAAGCCGGGCCCGCTTTCTATCTGAACAGACAAACAGAGAGGAGAACGATATGGAACACATCGGACAGAAAATCAAAGACCTGCGCAAGAAAGCCGACCTGACGCAGGACCGGCTGGCGGACTATCTCGGCGTCACGGCGCAGGCCGTTTCCAAATGGGAGGTCGGACAGACGGCCCCGGATTTGTCGCTCATCGCGCCGCTCTGCCGCGTGCTCGGGTGTTCGGCGGATGAGCTCTTGGGGATCGCGGAGGACGACGAAGAAGCCAAAGCGCGGGAATCGGAATTGCTCCGCCTGATCAGCGGGAACGATTTCGATCCCGCTTCCCTGTATGCGGACGACCGGCTCGAAAAATGCCTCGCCGCGGTGGAGGAGTTCCCGCGCAATCTATGGATGCACTATTACTGCGCCATGACGGAATCAGGCCTGTGCGGAAAAGTCAACCCGACCGAGGAAGAAGCACGGGAGAAACGCGAGCATTGGGACGCCGCAGAACGCAGGTATCTCTTCATCCTCGGCGAGACGGAAGACGAAGAGCTCCGCGCATGCGTTTACAACAAC
>JAFYBI010000254.1 GCA_017540285.1 Clostridia bacterium
CTCTACATTCACATGCCATCGCATTTTCACATCCTATCACTGGAGAGGAAATGAAATTTGTGGCGGAGATGCCGGAGGATATGAATAGGGCGTTGTTTAAGTAATTTAGGTACAACACCTCATCAGTCAGCTCGCGCTGACAGCTTCCCCTCAAGGGGAAGCCTCTATGACATGTTTTCTTCATTACTGTGTCATTCTGTCTGCTTGCTCCGCAAGCAGGATAAAGTTTTCTTGAAATGGGACCCGACCCATTTCACTCTGCTTCGCAGAGACGAAAGCTTTACAGGCGGAGCGAATGAAGTCGAAGAATCTGAATGCTGTTTTAAGGTTCGGACGCCTGAGAGGCGTCCCTACAGGGTTAATATTCTTAACCGTATGTCTGTAGGGACGGCACTCTGCCGTCCGTACATAATAACCGAACCCGCGCCTGCGGGCGCGGGATTCAAGGTCCGGAGCGATCAGAGATCGCTCCCTGCGGAGGGATAAATGAACAAAACCAAAACGGAAAAGGCGGCGGGCAGCCGCGGGATGAAGGGATCGGAGGACCGGCGCGAGTACATATATTCCGTCGCGCTCGAGGTCGCCGGACAGATCGGCGCCGTCGTCTCGGCGGGGATCGCGGAGTCCGGCTACAAGCTCCGCGATATCACGGGCGCGCTGAAGGATCTCGTCGATATCCTCGACGTCGAGAGCGACGCGGACGAACAGGAGAGAACGGCGCGCCTCGAAAAACTCCGCCGCGAGATATCGAAGGGCGACGGCGGTGAGGAGCTTGCGGTCGTTCTCGAGGGGGTGGACGAAGCGTGGGGAAAATGACGCTTTTCCTCCCCGAACCGTCCGAGACGCAGAAGAAATTCCTCACCGACGAACACAAATACGTCGCCTTCGGCGGCGCGCGCGGAGGCGGGAAGTCCTGGGCGATCAGGACGAAGGCGATCCTCATGGCGCTCCGCTACCCGGGGATACGGCAGCTCGTTATCAGGCGCACGTACCCCGAGCTGCGGATGAACCACATCGGACCGATGAGGAAGACGCTCCCGGAGGGGCTTTATTCGTACAACGACAGCCACAAGGAGCTGACGCTGAAGAACTCCTCGCAGATCGTCTTCCGCTTCTGCGCGGGGGACGCCGACCTCCCCGGCTTCCAGGGGCTGGAGTGCGACGTCATGTACATCGACGAGGCGACGCAGTTCACGGAGGGACAGTTTCTCGTCCTGAAGGCGTGCGTCCGCGGTGCGAACGGTTTCCCGAAAAGAGTGTATCTCTCCTGCAATCCCGGAGGAGTGGGTCACGGATGGGTCAAGCGGCTGTTCGTCGACCGCCGCTTCGAGGGCGCGGAGAGACCGGAGGAGTATTCGTTCATTCAGTCGCGCGTCTGGGACAACAAGATCCTGATGAAGTACCAGCCGGACTATATAGCTCAGCTCGAAACGCTCGACGCGAAGCACCGCGCGGCGTGGCTCGACGGCGACTGGGACATCTTCGACGGCGTCTTTTTCGAGGAGTTCCGCGACGATCCCGCGCACTATCGGGACAGGATCCGGACCCACGTGATCGAGCCGTTCGAGATACCCGCGCACTGGCGGATATACCGCTCGTTCGACTGGGGTTACTCCCGCCCGTTTTCGTGCGGATGGTGGGCGGTGGAGGACGACGGCACCGCGTACCGCATCCTGGAGCTTTACGGATGCACCTCGACGCCCAATGAGGGAGTAAAGTGGGACCCCGACCGTGTTTTTTCCGAGATCGCGCGGATCGAGAGGGAACACCGGTGGCTGAAGGACCGGGAGATATCCGGCGTCGCGGACCCGGCTATCTGGTCGGCGGGCACGGGTCAGAGCGTGGAGGAGGCGGCGGCACGCCACGGCGTCATATTCGCAAAGGGCGACAACTCCCGGATCCCCGGGTGGCTCCAGATGAGATACCGCCTCGCTTTCAACGAGGATGGTTACCCGAAAATGTATATCTTCAAGAACTGCCGCGCGTTCATCCGCACGGTGCCGTCGCTCGTCTACGACGAGTGTCGGGTCGAGGATCTCGACAAGACGGGGGGGGATCACGTCGCGGACGAGACGAGA
>JAFYBI010000255.1 GCA_017540285.1 Clostridia bacterium
CGGGCCTTACGGGCGTCCGTTCCCGGTGGAGGAGGACCTTCTGGGCAAGGATCTGCTCTTCATCGCGGGCGGCATCGGACTCGCTCCGCTGCGCGCGGTCATCAATTACGTCCGCGACAACCGCGAAAACTACGGCGATGTGCAGATCATCTACGGCGCGCGCTCGAAGGACGACCTCGTCGACTACGCGGAGATCCTCGACGAGTGGCAGACCAGCCCCGGCGTGGAGGTGGACCTGACGATCGACCGGGCCGAGGAGGGCTGGGACGGGCACGTCGGCTTCGTCCCGAACTACGTCAAGGAACTGAACCCGGATCGCGGCAAGACCGTGCTCGTCTGCGGCCCGCCGATCATGATCAAATTCACCGTGGCGGGGCTCTCGGAGCTCGGCTTCGCGCCGGAGCAGATCTGGACGACGATGGAGCTGAGGATGAAGTGCGGCGTCGGCAAGTGCGGGCGGTGCAACATCGGGGCGAAATACGTCTGTAAGGACGGCCCCGTCTTCCGCTACGACGAGCTCGGCGAGCTGCCGGATGAATACTGATCGCTGTACGAAGGCAGTCAGAAAGTTTTTGATCAAACTTTTTTCAAAAAGTTTGCGAGGTGTCGGGGCGGAGCCCTGACCCGCACTCCGCAGAGTGCGGAATACCCAAGACTTCAAAAGAGTTCCTCTTTTTGGTTCTTTTTCTCCTCGATAAAGGAGAAAAAGAACGCCGAAAGCGCTATGGAAAGAGAGCGGCTGTCGCATTTTTCCGTTTTTTGGAGTGAATGCGGCAGCCCCATCCCCGGACCCCTTCCCAAAAACCTTCTGAAAGGGGACAGCCCGTCCCCGATCGGTGCAGCTGGAACATCGAAACACAAAAGTGTATCGGAGAAGTATATATGGATAATCTTGTCAACGTTTTCCTCTTCGGAAAATGCTATTCCGTGCCGGATAATCTGACGATCATGGGCGCGATGGAGTACGCGGGCTATCAGCTCGTGCGCGGATGCGGCTGCCGCAACGGCTTCTGCGGCGCGTGCGCGACCATCTACCGCATCCGGGGGGATCGCGAGCTGAAGGTCTGCCTTGCCTGCCAGACGAAGGTCGCCGACGGCATGTACGTTGCGACCCTGCCGTTCTTCCCGCTCGTGAAGCAGGTCTACGACATCGAAAAGGTCCCGGCGAACGAGGCCGTCATGATGCAGCTCTACCCGGAGATCTACGCCTGCGTCGGCTGCAACGCCTGCACCAAGTCCTGCACGCAGGGGCTGAACGTCATGCAGTACATCGCCTACGCCCAGCGCGGGGACTTCGAGCGGTGCGCCGAGGAATCCTTCGACTGCGTCATGTGCGGCGTGTGCTCGTCGCGCTGCCCGGCCGGGATCTCCCATCCGCAGGTGGCCCTGCTCGCCCGCCGGATCAACGGGAAATACCTCGCGCCGAAATCGGAGCACCTCGCCGAACGGGTCGCCGAGATCCGGGACGGCAAGTTCGAGGACCTGCTTGAAGCCCTGATGCAGAAGCCGGTCTCCGAACTCAAAGAGCTCTACAACAACCGTGAAATCGAAGCGTAAGAAAGGAGTGCGGCCATGTACACAGGCGAAATGCTCGCATCGATGAAGAAGGTCGAAGCCGCCCGCGGCGCCAATACGGTCCTCGAACCGGCACGCATGACGGCGGCGGAAAAGGACGCGCTTCTCGAAACCTATCACCCGGATTACAAAAAATCCGAATTCGCGGCCCTGCGCGTGGGCGTGAACCGCGGCGACGCCGTTCCCCACGAGCTCGCGGCCCTGCTCGAAGGGAAGTCCCGTGTGGATCCCGACGAAATCGACCTCTCCCGCACGGACTACGAATGCGACGTTCTCGTCATCGGCGGGGGCGGCGCGGGCTCCTCGGCGGCGATCGAGGCGGACTGCGCGGGCATGAAGACGATGATCGTCACCAAGCTCCGCATCGGCGACGCGAACACCATGATGGCGGAGGGCGGCATCCAGGCGGCGGACAAACCGAACGACAGCCCCGCGATCCACTACCTCGACGCATTCGGCGGCGGTCACTTCGCGGCCAAGCCCGAGCTGCTTTATAAGCTCGTGAACGAGGCGCCGGACGCGATCCTGTGGCTGAACGGGCTCGGCGTGGAGTTCGACAAGGCGCCCGACGGCACGATGATCACGACCCACGGCGGCGGCACGTCCCGCAAGCGCATGCACGCGGCGAGGGACTACACGGGCGCCGAGATCATGCGGACCCTGCGCGACGAGGTGCTGAACCGCGGGATCCCGGTGATCGACTTCACCGCGGCGATCGAGCTGATCCTCGACGGGGACGGCCGGTGCGCGGGCGCGGTGCTTCTCAATATGGAGACCGGCGAGAAGAAGATCGCGCGGGCGAAGTGCGTCATCCTGGCGACGGGCGGCGCGGGGCGGCTCCACTACCAGGGCTTCCCGACGTCCAATCACTACGGCGCGACGGCGGACGGCCTGATCCTCGGCTACCGGGCAGGCGCGAAGCTGCTCTACGCCGACACCCTGCAGTATCATCCGACCGGCGCGGCGTATCCGGAGCAGATCTTCGGCGCGCTCGTGACCGAAAAGGTCCGCTCCCTCGGGGCGAAGCTCGTGAACGCGAAGGGCGAGGTCTTCATGCATCCGCTCGAGACCCGCGACGTCACGGCGGCCTCGATCATACGGGAATGCACGGACCGCCAGAACGGCGTCATGACCGCGGACGGCGTCGGCGTCTGGCTCGACACGCCGATGATCGAGATAAAGGGCGGCGAGGGGACGATCCTCTCCCGCATCCCGGCGATGCACCGCATGTTCGCGCAGTACGGGATCGACATCCGGGTCGAGCCCATCCTCGTCTACCCGACGCTGCACTACCAGAACGGCGGCCTCGACATCACCCCGGACGGCATGACCGCGGTCGAGAACCTCTACGCAGCGGGCGAGGTCGTCGGCGGCATCCACGGGCGCAACCGCCTGATGGGCAATTCGCTGCTCGACGTCATCGTCTTCGGACGGAACGCGGGACGGCACGCGGCGGAGAAGGCGAAGAGCGTCACGCCCGGCAGACCGACCCTCGCGCACGTCACGGCCTTCGCAAAGGAAGCCGAAGAGGCGGGCGTTCATGCCGAAGTGCCGTCTCCGAAGCTCTTGCCGACCTACTCCCACGGAAACCCCGATTTCCAGCGGAAGGCGTTCTGAGCCCTATGAGATAAAGAAATAAAGAAGGGGTTGTCGCAAATAGGGCAAAAGTTTTCGCCCGCCTTTTCCAAAATGGCGTCCCGGGATGCGAAGCATCCCGAGTGTCGAGGGCAGCGCCCTGACC
>JAFYBI010000256.1 GCA_017540285.1 Clostridia bacterium
AAGCCGAAGCCGAAGACGGAGGGAAAGCGAGGCTTCGTCTGCAAAGTGTGCGGCTACGTCTACGAGGGAGAGGAGCTGCCGGAGGACTTCGTCTGCCCTCTCTGCAAGCACGGCGCCGCCGATTTCGAACCGATCTCATAGAAACGGAATAAAACGCGCCGCCTTCGGACATACTGGCAGTATCCCAGAGAAAGGATGGACCAACATGATCGAAGACGATACCGTAAAGCTGCTGCGCGAATGCGACGCCGGCGCCCGCATGGGGATCGATTCCATCGGGGACGTGCTCCCCTACGTGACGGACGGACGGCTGCGCGATATGCTGTCCGAATGCCGCGCCGGACACGAGGTGCTGAAGGCGGAGATCGGACGCCGCCTCACCGACCTGCACGACGACGGGAAGTCGCCCGGCGCCGTCGCCCGGAGCATGTCGTGGATGAAGACCGGCGTGAAGCTCGCGATGAACGACTCCGACCGGACGGTCGCCGATCTGATGACGGACGGCTGCAACATGGGCGTCAAATCGCTCAGCCGCTATCTGAATCAGTACCGGGCGGCGGACCCGGAATGCAAAGACGTGACGCATCGGCTCATCGACCTGGAGGCGCAGCTCTCGACGGATATGCGCCCCTATCTGTGAGCGCCGCGCTGTCTCACAAAACGTCCTATAAAACGAACGCGAGCGGATCCATCCGCATGGATGGACCCGCTCCTTCTCTTTTCCCGCGATGGGCGGCTTCCGCTCCGCCCGCCTCTTGACAACGGCGGCCGCCTGTGCTACAATGGATGCGATTCTAAAATATGAAACCGACAAGGAGAATAACCATGCTGATCCGGAATGGGACCGTCTATGACGCGGTACACAGAACGCCGTACGTCGCCTCGATACGCATCGAGGAAGGAAAGATCGCACAGATCTCCGCCGAGCTCTCTCCGAAGGAGGGTGAGGAAGTCTTCACCGCGGACGGACTGCGCGTCTATCCCGGGCTCATCGATGCGCACAGCCATCTCGGTCTCGACGATTACGGCATCGGTCAGCCGGGGAAGGATTTCAACGAATACACCGACCCGGTCACGCCGCAGCTGCGTGCCATCGACAGTTTTTACGCGGAGGATCCGGCACTGCACATCGCGCTCGCAGCCGGCGTGACGACGATCTTCTGCGGTCCCGGCTCCTCCAACGTCATCGGCGGCACGTTCATGGCGGTGAAGCTGTTCGGCCGCTGCGCGGACGATATGGTGATCCCCGGCGCCGAGGCGATGAAATGCGCTTTCGGCGAAAACCCGAAGCGCGTCTATGCGGGGAAAAGCATTTCCGCCCGCATGACCGTGGCGGCGAAGCTGCGTGAAACGCTCTTCAAGGCGCTGGAATATGAAAAGAAGATCGAAGCCGCCGGAGACGACGTCTCCAAGCTCCCCGCCTTTGACATAAAGCTGGAGGCGATGCGCCCCGTCGTGCGCGGAGAAATGCCGCTGAAGGCGCACGCGCACCGCACGGACGACATCTTTACCGCCATCCGCATCGCACGGGAATTCGGCCTGAAGCTGACGCTCGAGCACTGCACCGAGGGGCACCGCATCACCGAGGAGCTCGCCCGCGCCGGATATCCGGTCGCCGTCGGCCCGTCGATGAGCGCCGCCAGCAAGGTGGAACTGATGTACAAGACCTTCGAGACGCCGGGGATCCTCGCCCGCGCCGGGCTCTCCGTGAGCATCGTCACCGACGCCCCGATCGTCCCCGAGCAGTATCTGCCGCTCTGCGCGGGTCTGGCCGTCAAGGCGGGGATGGATCCCTTCGACGCGCTGTGCGCGATCACGATCAACCCCGCCCGCCATATCGGCGCCGCCGACCGCATCGGTTCCCTTGAGGTCGGAAAGGACGCCGATCTCGTCCTCACCGACGGCGATATCATGCTCAGCTCGACCGCGCCCCGCGCCGTCTTCGTGAACGGCGTCCGCGCCGTCTGAACGGACGGGCGCCGCGTTCCCTTCCCCGCATGATGGGCGAACGCCGCCCCCGCCGGATCCCACCGAAAAGGAGACCGCACCTTGCGCTTGATCGGAAGATATCTGCGTCCGTATTTTTACGGGATGCTCTTCGGTTTTCTCATCAAAATCCTCGCTGCCGTCGCGGAGCTGACGCTTCCGATGATCCTGTCCCATATGATCGACAACGTCGTCCCGACCGCCGAGCGAAACGTCATCCTCCTGTGGGGCGGCGTCATGCTTCTCGGGGCGCTCGTCGCCTGGGGCGGGAATGTCGTCGCCAACCGCATGGCGGCGCGCGTCGCGCGGAACGCGCCGGCAAAGCTCCGTTCCGACCTCTTCGCGCGGATGACCGCCCTCTCCGGCCGCCAGCTCGACGCCTTCACCGTTTCGTCCCTCGAATCGCGCCTCACCTCCGATACGTACAACGTCCATCAGATGCTCGGCATGATCCAGCGCATGGGCGTCCGCGCGCCGGTCCTTCTGATCGGCGGCATACTGATCACCGTGACGCTGGAGCCGGTGCTCACGCTCGTGCTCGTCTCCACGCTCCCCCTCATCGCCTTCGTCGTCTGGTTCGTCTCCCGCAGCGGGATCCCGCTCTATCGGCAGCAGCAGGAG
>JAFYBI010000257.1 GCA_017540285.1 Clostridia bacterium
GTGCCAAAGAAGATGTTCGGCGGGAAGGCGATGATTCCCTCGAGAAAGCCCCGGTCGACGATCGTCTTGCGGATCACCTCCTCGGCGTTGCCGCGGAAGAGCACGCCGAGCGGGAGGATGATCGCCGCGCGGCCTTCTGCCTTGAGCGACTTCATCACGTGCATGACCCATGCGTAGTCGCCGTTCTTCTCCGGCGGCTTCTCGCCCCAGCCCGCCGTGCGCCCGTAGTCGACGTAGCCATCCGTCCAGTTTTTCAACGAGAACGGAGGATTGACCACGACGAAGTCGAACTTCCTGAGTTCGTTTCTGCCGTCCACCTCGTCGAGGAAGCGCGGGTCGGAGAACGTGTTGCCCGCCTCGATCACGCCGTCCGCCATGTTGTGGAGAACGAGGTTCATCTTCGCGAGGCCAGCCGTGACGGGATCGTATTCCTGGCCATAGATGCCGACGGTGCATCCGGCCTCGTTCGCCGCCCGGATGAGAAGCGAGCCCGAGCCGCAGGCAGGGTCGTACACGCTCCACTCCTCGCCGTTCTCCCTCAGCTTGATGCCGGAAATGCCAAGGACGCCCGCTAGGACGCGTGATGCTTCAGCAGGCGTGTAGAACTGACCTTTGGACTTTCCGCTGTCGACGGCGAACGAGCGCATCAGGTACTCGTAGGCGTCGCCGAGGATGTCGTCGCCGCTCGCCTTGTTGTTCTTGAAGTTGAACTCCGGGCGCGTGAAGATGTTGAGGAGCTTGGTGATCTTCTTCACCATCTCGTCGCCTTTGCCGAGCTTCGACTCGTCGTTGAAGTGCACGTCGCGGAACATGCCGGAGAGCTGTCCGTTCTCCGGGTGGTTCGAGAGCTTCTGGAGCGCCTTGTCGATCTCCTCGCCGATGTTCTTCGTGTTGCGGAGCTTGAGGAAGTCCTCGAAACCGCATCCCTCGGGAATCTTGATCGGCGCGTACTTCATTCCCGCGTACTTGTCCGAGATGTACTTAACGAAGAGAAGCGTGAGGATGTAGTTCTTGTAGAGGCTGGGGTCCATGCCTCCGCGCAGCTTGTCGCAGCTCTCGTAGAGAGAGGTGTACATTTCTGATTTCTTGATGGCCATTGAAGTTCCTCCTTCCTTTGAATTACTTCGATGTTCCGATGCATTCCGGCGCGGTCTCTGAAAGGATGTTGCCGAGGGCTGTCTTTGCCGCGGAAAGCTTCTCGCGAAACTCCGCGATCCTCTTCGCGGCGGTACGAGACGCCTCGGAGACTTCCCTTTGCCGCGCCAGGGGCAGATCGGGAATCGGAAGATTCTCGAGATTCTTGTAGTTAAGGGTCACAACCGAAGAACCGGCGGAGAATTTCTGCAGGTAGCTCTGCGCATATTCGTTGTCGAGACAGGCCTTGATGAAATAGGGATCGGTCCGTTCCCTGTCGACCGAAATCACGAGAAGATTTCCATTTGGCAGCAATCTCTTCCCCTCCGGCAGCTCAACGACCGCGACCTTGAATCCGGCGCCGCTCGCGCTCACGCGGGCGATGACAATGTCGCCGTTCTGGGCGCAATAGGGCATGTACTTCTTCGGGATCTCCTTCAGACACAGGAGTCTGGAGTCCATGACACCGTCGCTGATGTTGCCCGGCGCGACATAAAGGCAGTCGGTTTCACCGTCGAAGGCCAGCTCGTCGAGCTCGGCGGAGGTTATCGTCGCGCCGCGCTTTGCGGATTCAACGAAGCTGCCGAAGCTGACGCCGTTCCTGACTGTCACCGGATCGGCAAAACGCTTCTTCACGCTGAGGTCGCAGTCGTTCTCGAGAAGCTCCTGCTTGCCGACCTCGACGACGTACCGCGAGATGTCTTCCCCGGCGCCAGTTTTGAGGAGCCCGAGTGCCCGCATAATGACGTCAACATGCTCCCGCGTGATGACATTGTTCCGACGCCCCTTCTCGTAAAGATCGCCGGCGGAAACCATCTTGACCGATTCCGATCCTCTCTTGAAGACCACAAGGTAGGTGGATATGCCGGTATGCTCGAAGATACGTACAGGCAGTTCGACAACGGCCTCAATGAGATTGCGCTGGATGAAATAACGGCGATACGATTCAGAGGCAACGCCGAACATCGCCGAGGGCGGCAGAATAACGATTGCCCTGCCGCCATCCTTCATCGCAGCGACCGCACGAGCCGCAAACAGCCAGTCACCGGCCATCGAAAGCGACATTTCCGGAAAATCAGGGTACTTCCTGCCGATGA
>JAFYBI010000258.1 GCA_017540285.1 Clostridia bacterium
CCTCTTCTTCGTCGAGAAGGGGCTTGTGGCAGGCCGGGCAGATGACGTCTTCCGGGTTCACGGTGTCGTCGAAGTACACCTTTCCCCCGCAGTGCGGACACGTGGTGCAGTAGAATTCTTCCTCTTCCTCGTCGTCCTCGTCTTCGTCGTCATCCTCGTCGTCCTCGTCTTCGTCTTCGAAATCGTCGAAGTCGTCGAAATCGTCGTTGAAGGGATTGTGACGGCGGCACTTGCCGCAGCATTCGCCCTCGTCCTCGTCGTCTTCGGTGTCATAGACAAATTCCTCGACTTCGCCGAGATCGTGGTCGAGCTCGTCCAGATAATCGTTTGCCGTGTCGATCGCCTCGGTGAGCGTCTCGACTTCGTCCGCCAGCTTCCCGCAGAGGTCCACGAGAGCCGCGATGATCTTGCCTTCCGGTGTCGTCACGTCGAGGTTCGCGCCGTCGAGCAGACCCTTGATATACGCGCTTGTTTCTTTCGTCGTCATGGTGTTTCTCCTTTCAGATCCTTCATGAGAACGGGACAGCCGGAGGGGAATCGTCCGCCGCCGGCCGCCATGCTTTCGGTTGGAACTCTGCTTTGCTTACGCTCTTTCGAGATATTCGCCGGTTCTCGTGTCGATCTTGACGATGTCGCCGGTGTTGATGAAGAAGGGAACGCGGATGTTCGCGCCGGTCTCCACGGTCGCGCCCTTGGAGGAACCGGTGGCGGTATCGCCGCGCACGCCGGGTTCGCAGTCCGTGACTTCGAGCTCCACGAACATCGGAGGCTCGACGGAGAAGGGCTTGCCCTGATAGGAACGGATCGTGCAGATCATCTCTTCCTTGACGAACTTGAAGTTGTCGCCGATGAGGTCCTTGCCGATGGGCTCCTGCTCATAGGTTTCCTGGTCCATGAAGTAGTAGAGATCGCCGTCGTTGTAGAGATACTGCATCTCGCGGCGGTCGATGCGCGCTTCGTTGAACTTGTCGGTGGGGGAGAAGGCCTTTTCGACCACGCCGCCGGTGATGACGTTTCTCATCTTCGTACGGACAAACGCCGCGCCTTTGCCGGGCTTGACGTGCTGGAATTCGATGACCTGCATGACCTGGCCGTCCATCTCGAACGTAACGCCGTTTCTGAAATCACCTGCTGTTACCATTGATTCTGTAATCTGCTCCCCGGGATCGGGAGCACACTCCTTTCCGTTCATCCTGTTCGGAATCATAAATACACTATATTATACCCTATTTCTCCCGATATTGCAAGAGGGCGCGGGAAATTTTATGCGATTTGCAAAAGTTTTCTTCGTTTGCTTTGCGCCTTATTTCATTCCCTTGCGCGTGAGGGCGATCCGCTTCCGCTTGAGGTCGACCGACTTGATCTTCACTTCGATGACATCCCCCACGGCGAGGACCTCGGACGGGTGCCGGATGAACCGGTCCGAAATCTCGCTGATGTGGAGCAGGCCGTCCTGATGCACGCCGATGTCGACGAACGCGCCGAAATCGATGACGTTGCGCACGGTGCCCTTGAGGATCATGCCCTCCGTGAGGTCCTCGATCGAGAGGACGCGGTCGCGCAGGACCGGCGGCGGCAGGCTGTCGCGGATGTCCCGCCCGGGCTTTTCGAGCTCTCCGAGGATGTCCGAGAGCGTCATCTCGCCGACTCCGAGCTCCGCGGCGAGCGTTTTCATCCCGACGCCGGCGGCTTCTTTGCGGAGCGAGAGACCGCCGCGCGCGTCCTCCTTCGTCTTGCCGAAGCGGGTGAGCAGCTTTTCCGCTGCGCCGTAGGATTCGGGATGCACGCCCGTGTTGTCGAGAATCTCCTCGCCGCCGGGAATGCGCAGAAAGCCCGCCGCCTGCTCGTAGGCCTTCGCGCCGAACCGCGGGACCTTCATGAGCTCGCGCCGCCTGCGGAATTCGCCGTTCTCCTCGCGGTACTTCACGATGTTCTTCGCCGAGGCGGCGTTGATCCCCGCGATGTAGGAGAGCAGGGACCACGACGCCGTGTTGACGTCGACGCCCACCGCGTTCACGCAGTCCTCAACCACGCCGGTCAGGGCTTCGTCGAGGCGCGCGGGCTTCATGTCGTGCTGATACTGCCCGACGCCGATGGACTTCGGATCGATCTTCACCAGCTCCGCGAGCGGGTCCTGCAGGCGTCTGGCGATCGAGACCGCGCTGCGCTCCGTGACGTCGAAGTCCGGGAATTCCTCCGCACCGAGCTCCGACGCGGAATACACGGACGCGCCCGCTTCGGAAACGATGATGTACTTCGTGTTCCCGCCCATCTCGCTGAGGGTGTCGGCGATGAACATCTCGCTCTCGCCCGACGCCGTCCCGTTGCCGATGGCCACGACGTCGACCGCGTACTTCCTGATGAGCCGCATGACCGTGCGCTTAGCGCCGTCGATGTCCTCGCGGGGCTTCGTCGGGTAGATGACGGCGGTGTCCGCGACGGCGCCGGTGGGCGTGACGACGGCGAGCTTGCAGCCGGTCCGGTAGCCGGGGTCGAAGCCGAGGACGGTCTTGCCCTTCAGGGGGGACTGCATGAGGAGATTGCGCAGGTTGACCGAGAAGAGCGCGATGGCGGATTCCCCGGCGGTATCCGTCAGGTCCGCGCGGATCTCGCGCTCGACCGAAGGGGCGATCAGGCGGTCGTACCCGTCGGCGACGGCCGCTTCGATGTGGGGAGCCGCCGGGCTGTCCCGGTGCTTCATCACGCGGCGCAGGACCTCCGAGAGGATCTTCTCGCGGTCAGCCTCGATCGAGACGGTCAGGGCCTCTTCCTTTTCCCCGCGGTTGACGGCGAGGACGCGGTGGGGCCGGATCGTGCGGATCGGCTCGGAATAGTCGTAATACTGCTCGAAGACGGGGTTCTCCGCCTTCTGCTTCGTCACGATGCGCCCGTCGGAGACGGTCATGCGCCGGATGAGCCCGCGGAGCTCCGCGTCGTCCGAGATGTCCTCGGCGATGATGTCGCGCGCCCCGGCGAGGGCGTCTTCGACGGTCGGGACGTCCTCCGATATGTAGGCCGCGGCGGCTTCCCCGAGCGGAGGCGCATAGGACCGGCGCTGTTCCGTGAGAAGCGCGGCGAGGGGGGAGAGTCCCCGGTCACGCGCGACGGAGGCACGGGTCCTGCGCTTCGGGCGGTAGGGGCGGTACAGGTCGTCGACTTCGGTGACGGTGGCGGCCGCGTCGATCGAGGCAATGAGGTCGGGCGTCAGCTTGCCCTGGGCGTCGATGAGGGCCTTGACCTCTTCCTTGCGCTTTTCGAGACTGCGCAGGGCGGCGAGGCGGTCGGCGAGGGTGCGCAGGACGGTGTCGTCCAGACCGCCGGTGACCTCTTTGCGGTAGCGCGCGACAAAGGGGACCGTGTTGCCGTCGTCGAGGAGCCTGACGGTGGCTTCGAGGCGCGGGTACGGGATCTTCAGCTCATCGCTGAGTCGTTCAAGAATGTCCATGGGAACCTCCGGTCTGCGGATTTCGATGTAAAAGCGCGATCTCGTCCTCGGAGAGGGGACGCCATTCACCCGGTGCGAGTGCCGGATCGAGGGGGATCCCCGCGAACACGGTGCGTTCGAGGGAGAGGATCTCCGATCCCACGGCGAGGAACATGCGCTTGATCTGGTGGTACTTTCCCTCCGTGACGGCGATGGTGCCGTGCTCCCGGTCGCGGAGCGGGTCGTCGAGGGTGACGCGGCAGGGCTTCGAGGTGAAGTCGGCGAGTTCGATCCCCTCCTCGAGCCGCCGGATCTGTTCGTCGCCGAGCGGCAGGCAAGTGAAGCGGTACGTCTTCTCGCAGTGCTTTTTCGGCGAGAGGAGGTCATGCGCGGCCGGACCGTCGTTCGTGAGCAGGAGCAGGCCGGTCGTGTCGATGTCAAGCCGCCCGCAGGGGAAGAGGCCGATGCGGCGCAGCTCGGGCGGGAGCAGGTTCATGACGGACTTCGGGTCGTCGTCGGTGGTGGAGACGGTGTCCGCGGGCTTGTTGAGCATGAACCAGCGCACGCGCGCGTACCCGACGGGCTGTCCGTTCGCCGTCACCGACGCCGCGTCCTCGTCAATCTTGTGCGCCGGATCGCGGCAGGGCGAACCATCGACGGAGACCGCACCGGCGCGGATGAGGCGGGAGGCCTCGCGGCGGGTGAAGAACCCGCTGTCGGAGAGGTATTTGTCAAGTCGGATCATATCAGAGTGCTCCCCGGATGCGGAGAACGGCGAGGGCGAGGGAGAAGAGAACGGCGGCAGCCGCCGATCCGATCCCGAACCCCAGCGCAAAGCTCCGCAGGAATTTCATGGTAAAATGATAAAAGCGCACGCGCACCTCCGAAACCATCAGGATGCACGAGTGTTCCCCTTATTATACCGTATTTATGCGGGGAATGCAAGAGAAAAAAACGCCGCGCGCCGGGGGGTGCCCGTGCAGGGGGCCCCTGCGGGCAAAAGGTGTTTATGCAGCTGGCGCGGTTGCGCTTGCGGATGAAATGCTGGTTTTCTCCTTTATGAAGGAGAGGAAAAGGTCAGAGAAAGCTCTGCGGAGCTTTCTCCCATTGATTATTGCCTCACGGCGTGCCCAAGAGGCCTCCGCGACCGGCATCTTGGGGATCACCGCCGCCCAAGGCCTTTCCCGCCTTGGGAATCCACCCTTCCTCAGGTTCAACCTCCCTTCTGATTGGGAAGCGTTGTTCAATAAAGCATAACGCCTCTTCAACTCTTGATTACAAGGGGCCATCCCCATGTTGAGTGGCACGGATAGGTTTGAGGCTCGCTCGCGCCATGGTGTGCAGCCTTTCGTGCCCGGTCTTACGACTCCGTCGTGGCAA